>CBAAAA010000086.1:0-12568 GCA_964658695.1 uncultured Solirubrobacteraceae bacterium
AACATTTACTCGATGGAGACAACCTGTCCCACGCGCGGCCTGCTGATGACGAGCGCGCATATCTCGGATCTGACGCTCAGCTACTCTAAAAATCCGGCGGAAACCCTCGCGTTCACAACGACGCTTTTGGCGAACATGCTCACCAGGATGTTGCCGAAAGAACAGCAGGAGGATAGTGACTTGGGATAGGTTTACTGGAGGCGCGGGGCGGGATCGAACCGCCGAATAAAGGTTTTGCAGACCTCTGCCTTACCGCTTGGCTACCGCGCCGATCCGGGGAGGTCCTTTAGGCAACATACCACATTGGTTGGCGGAGGCTTTGGGTTCGCGCTACCCTCGAAAATGGTCTGTTAATGAGGTTATCTCTGCTGTTGTGTCTGGTTGCACTCCCCATGTTTGCCGACTCCAACAATGATTCTTCCTTCCCGGATGTAGCGGAGCTTGGCCAAATGGCCGCGCAGTTCACCCCCACGCCGATTTACGCCGACGTATCCCACCTGAGTGAACGGGATCGCAAATCGCTCGTTTATCTCATTGCCGCCGCACGCATGATGGATGATATCTTTCTAAAGCAGGTCTGGAGCGGCAATGCGGCGCTCAACGGTAGGCTTACTCATGACCGTTCGCCGGAAGGGCAGGCCAGAGCCCGCCTGTTCTCCATAAGCAAAGGTCCTTGGTCGACGCTCAATGGCCATCATGCCTTCATGCCGGGCGCTCCGGCACAGCGTCCTGCAGGAGCGAACTTCTATCCCGAAGACATGACCCGGGACGAATTCGAAACGTGGGTCCGGACGCTACCGGACAAACAGGCTGAGGCTGCTCGAAGTTTCTTTACGGTGATCCGACGTGCGCCGGATGGCCGTCAATTGGAGATTGTTCCTTACCATCGGGAGTATCACGCTGACCTGGTAAAGGCTTCCGAGCTGCTCCGCCAGGCAGCTTTCATAACAAACAACGCCTCGCTAAAGCGATTTCTTCGCGCCCGTTCTGCGGCCCTTCTCAGCGACAACTACTTCAAAAGTGACTTAGCCTGGATGGATGTGAGTGGCCCGATTGACGTCACGATCGGGCCCTATGAAACCTATAACGATGAGCTTTTCGGATACAAGGCCTCTTTCGAAGCCTATGTCTGCCTCACAGACGAACCCGAAACCCACCGGCTCAGGGACTTCGCCGCTCACTTGCAACAGGTCGAAGACAACCTCCCGATCGACCCGGCTTTCCGCAACCCAAGTCTGGGAACGAACACGCCCATTCGGGTTGTGAACGAACTTCTCTCGGCAGGCGATGGCAATCATGGTGTTCAGACCGCCGCTTTCAATCTGCCCAATGACGAACGGGTCATCCTGCGGAAAGGCAGCAAGAAGGTCATGTTGAAGAACGTGCAGTATGTGAAGTTTCAAAACACCTTGCTGCCTATCTCGCGCCTGGTTCTTCCGCCCGGCTCCCAGTCCGACGTCAACTTCGACTCGTTTTTTACACACATCCTCGCGCATGAACTCAGCCACGGGATCGGACCGCAGCAAGTACAAGTAAATGGAGGTTCCTCGTCCGTTCGTCAAAAGCTAAAGGAGACCTACAGCACCATTGAGGAGGCGAAGGCCGATATCACGGGACTCTTCATGCTGCAATACTTTTCTGATCGCCAGATCCTCCCTGGCGGAGAAGCAGTGGAGCGTCGATTGTATAACACGTTCCTTGCCTCCTCGTTCCGAACGTTGAGGTTCGGCATCAGCGAAGCGCATGGGCGTGGGATGGCCATCCAGTTCAATTACCTGTTGGACCGGGGCGCCTTCGTGGCACGACGGGACGGAACCTTCGAGGTGAACTTCTCCCGCATCAAGTCGACCGTTCGTGACCTGACCCATGATCTGCTGACGATAGAAGCCAAAGGAGACTATGCCGGCGCCAGGAATATGTTGTCGCAACTGGGAGTGACCCGGCCCGTGGTCGCCAGAGCTTTGAGCCGCTTCCAGAACGTTCCTGTGGATATAGCTCCTATCTTTATCACGGCGGACGAGCTTGTATCCCATCCTTGACAGGTGTGAGGGTCTCGTTGCTGGACAGCCGAAATCTGTACTCATGGAGGCGCTGTTCCTCCGGCTGCTTGGTCTGATATATCTCGCTTCGTTCGCGTCGTTTTGGCCGCAGATCGTGGGTCTTGTTGGCTCGCGCGGCGTTTCGCCGGCCAATCTGCTGATCGAAGCCGTTCGAACTCAGTACGGAGGAAGCGCCTGGCTCAATTTCCCGACGCTGTTTCTCTTCGGCGCCAGCGATTCCGCTCTCGTCGCCTGTTGCGTGGTGGGTTGCGTGGCGGCTCTGTTGCTGCTTGCCGGACTATTTACACGTATAGCCGCGGTCTTTTGTTGGGTTCTCTATCTTTCACTCGCCCTGATCGGCCAGCCGTTCAGCAACTTTCAGTGGGACGCCCTGCTGCTGGAATCAGGCTTTCTCGCAATCTTCGCGGGTTCGCCGCTGCTGCTGTGGGCGTACCGCTTCCTGTTATTCCGCTTGATGTTCGAGTCTGGGGTGGTCAAACTGACGTCGCACGATCCAAATTGGGCGAACTTCCATGCACTCCGTTACCACTTCTTCACACAGCCGCTTCCCACACCGCTTGCCTATTATTTTGCCCGGGCGCCTGACGGGCTTCTCGACAGCCTCACCGCATTGACGCTGGGCATTGAACTGATTGTTCCGTTTTTTTTATTCGGTCCTAAACTGATCCGGCAGGTTGGGGTTGGCTTGTTCATGATTCTTCAACTCATCATCTTGCTGACGGGGAATTACGCCTTCTTCAATCTTTTGACGCTAGCGCTCTGTTTGTGGGGGTTGGACGATAGCGCATTTGCGCCGCTCGCCCCGTGGTTAAAGCTAGGCGAGATTCGCTACCGATGGATGCGTCTCACTGCGTCGGCGATGCTGCTGATTCTGATATGCGCCGGTGGTTTGCAGGTCCTTGGTGCGTTGCTCCCGTCCTTCGATCCGCCGCTGCGGGCCATCCGAGAGGTGGCCGGACCTTTTGAGATCGTAAACAACTACGGGCTTTTCGCCGTAATGACAACCACGCGTCCTGAGCTGATTCTGGAAGGGTCCGACGACGGCGAACACTGGTTGGAGTACTCGTTTCGCTACAAGCCAGGCGATCTGCATCGCGGCCTTCCCCTCGTCGCCCCGTATCAGCCCCGGCTGGATTGGCAAATGTGGTTTGCCGCGCTCGGCTCGTATCGTGAGAACACCTGGGTGGGCAGCTTGATCTACCGGCTTATGAACGGGGAACCTTCGGTACTTGCACTGCTTGACTCTTCGCCTTTTCCAAAGCCGCCGAAGTACATCCGGGCCCTGCTCTACCACTACACGTTCACGTCGCCGCAGGAACGGCAGAAAACGGGAGCCGTCTGGCAAAGAAAGCTGCTGGGCTCGTGGTTCGGCCCGGTATCGATGTCCGGTCAGCGCTAATCAATATTGTGTTTGCCCTTCTTCCGTTTGCATCCATACGTCTATGCGGATTCTCCTGTATAGCGGTAAAGGCGGGGTAGGGAAGACCAGTGTCGCGGCGGCCACAGCCGTTCGTTTGGCGGAATCCGGACGCCGCACTCTCGTGATGAGTGTCGACCCGGCCCACAGTCTTGCCGATTCCTTTGATCTCGGAGGCGGCCTGTTCCATGGCAAAACGTCAGAGCCGATCGAAGCTGCCGAACGGCTGTTCATCCAGGAAGTCAACATCAACCACGAGATCAAGCATTACTGGGCCGATATCTCTTCGTACATTTCTTCGCTTCTTAGAACCGCTGGTTTGAGCGGGGTGGAGGCCGACGAACTCGCGATCTTTCCGGGCATGGAAGAACTGAGCGCGATGATGTACGTCAACCAATTCCGCAAGAGCGGGGAGTTCGACGTCATGGTTCTGGATTGTGCGCCCACTGCGGAGTCGCTGCGATTTGTAAGTCTCCCGACCACCCTCGACTGGTACATGAAGCACATCTTCAACTTCCAGCGGGGTTTTTTGAAAGCTGTCCGGCCGCTCGCGAAGCGATTGTCGCCCGTGGAACTGCCGCCAGATCGCTACTTCGCGAACATCCAGGACCTATTCGACAAGATCCAGGGGATCGACGCTGTTCTCGAAGATCCGCAGATCACCAGCATTCGTCTGGTAACAAACGCGGAGAAAATGGTCCTTCGTGAGACACAGCGGGCCTTCGTGTATTTTTCTCTGCATGGGCTGACTGTCGACCACATCATCATCAACCGGCTGGTACCAGCTGAAGTTTCCGATCCGTTTTTCGAAGGCTGGCGTCAGTCGCAGGCGGCCATTGTTCAGGAAATTGAAGATTACTTTGCTCCTGTGCCCGTGCGCCGCGTCCCGATGTTCCGGCGTGAGGTTGTGGGCTATGACCGGCTTCGCGAACTGGCTGACGTCTTGTACGCTCCGGAGGAAGATCCGGCTGCGGTGACGCGGCATTCTGCTCCTTTTGAATTTGTCCGGGAAGGGGATCATTATGAAGTTCGGCTGGACTTTCCCTTCGCCGAAAAGGCTGAAATCGGGCTGTTCAAAAAGGACGATGAGCTAGTTGTTGAGATTGGTACCATTCGGCGCCACATCGGCCTACCGACTACGATGGCGTTGTTGCAGCCATCCAGAGCGCGGCTTGATGGCCGGAAGTTGATTGTCGAGATGAGCGCTCGGTCTTAAGTTTCATTGCGGTTTAGCCGCTCGGATTATTCCGGGTCATGAGACTTTCATGCCGGCCGGATGACTCCTTCTGTGCAGGTCTCGTGCCTTGAAGCTTACTCGCGTTACGAACAGGGAGTCCATTCGACACATGACTAAACATAGACATATTGCGGTGCTCTTCGGAGTCGTCGCGGGAGCATTTGCCGCTCAGGGGCAGCAGATTCCCGACTTGAAAATCTGGAACGAAGACATTCAGATACATGCCTTTGGTTCGCAGGGATTCACCGATTCAGACGATAACAATTTTCTGACGATGAAAACCAGCCAAGGCAGCTTCGCGATGACCGACTTCGCGGTGAACGCCAGCACCCAGCTCACCGACAAGCTCCGCATCGGAGCACAGATGTATGACTACAACCTCGGCAATCTCGGGAACTGGCATCCGACGCTCGATTGGGGCTATGTGGACTATAAGTTCAAGGACTATCTCGGCATCCGGGCCGGCAAAGTGAAAACCGTACTCGGTTTATATAACGATACCCAGGACACAACATTTCTCTATACCTGGGCCCTGATGCCACAGTCGATCTACCCGAATGATCTGCGGGCAGCATCGATCGCCCATTTGGGAGCCGACATTTATGGACATCACGGCGTAGCAAAGCTCGGGTCAGTGGATTACACGACCTATTTTGGTTATGTTCCGTTCGACAAACTGGGCGGCGACACATACGCCAATTTGAGTTTCGGCGCCCTGGAAACGAACCAGAGGAAAATAGCGATGGGCGGCGATCTTCGGTGGAATACACCCGTCTCAGGGCTGATGTTTGGGAACTCATTTATGTATTCCGACGCTAACCAAATCGGTCGCTACGGAAATTTTCCATACTTCCTCAGTGAAAATGGTGGCCGTACTTCGGCAACTTACGGGGATTATGTTCGTTCAAACTGGCATTTTAGCGGCGAGTTCCGCATGGTCCACGATTTTGTGCATGTGGCCGAGTTATCTCAGGATCTTGGCGACAAGGCCGCATTCGTCGGCATAGCTTATCGCTTCTCCAAGCGTTTTGAACTAGGAACTTACAATTCTCGAATCTACTTCAACCAGAGTACGACTCCCTCTAATAGTGATTCCACCCACATCTTCGATCAGGCCGTCACCGCTCGCATCGATTTGGCAAGCTTCTGGAACGTGAAAATCGAAGGTCACTTCATGAATGGCTACGGCGATGTCCATTCAGCGCGAGGGTTCTATGCGATCAACAATCCAAACGGTCTGAAGCCCGATACCAACATGATCGTCATTCGAACGGGAGTTAACTTCTAGTTGAGGCCGGTTGTCGAACGGAAAACAATATGAAACATCTAAAATCGGTCATCCCCATGGCGATCCTGGCGACGTACACGCTGGGCAGCCTACATGCCGCAAACTTCCAGGTAATCGCTAATTCCAGCGTCGGCGTCAGCGACGTGTCCTCCGACGACCTCAAATCGGTGTTCCTGGGAACTAAGACCTCGCTGGGCGACAGCCACGTGTCTCCGGTGCTCGAAAAATCCGGCGCCGCTCACGAGGCGTTCCTCAAAGAGTGCGTCGGCAAATCCGATTCGGGTTTGACCACCTATTACCGCAGTCTGGTCTTCACCGGCAAGGGTTCCATGCCCAAAACGATGTCCTCCGACGTAGAAGTCACCGCGTATGTGGCCAAAACGAAAGGCGCGATCGGGTATGTGGGGGCGGGCACCTCGCCAGCCGGCGTCAAAGTGCTGGCCGTCAAGTAAGGTCTGGAGATGAGAAAAGCAAGTATCACCGTTAAAATCTGGCTGAGTATTGGAGTCTTCGTGCTGGGCTTCGTGCTCTCCACTGTGCTCGGTCAAGTGGAGAGCCTGACGACCGAGCACGCCTTGCGGTCTGCTTCGGAATCGCTGTTTCCAGCAGCACAACAGGGCCAGGAAGCGGAAGCTGCTTTTCAACGTGCGGTGAAGGGCTTTGGAGATGCGGTGGTGGTGCAGGACGCTTCAGGTCTGGATCGCGCCGCACAGGACGGCGATACGGCGGTGAAGAGTCTGCGGACGCTGGCCGCGATTCCAGGGCTGGATGCAGCGCGGCGGAGTGGAGTCAATGCGTTGGCCGAATCGCTGCAGCAATTCATCCAGGATGCGCACGGCATCTACGGCGCTATTTTAAAGAACCCGGCGAGCATGACGCCGGAGACACAGGAGAAGATGCAGAAGCTGGCGGGAACAACCGACGCGCTAAAAGCGTCTTTGCAGCAGACCAAGGAAAGTCTGTCTGGAGACCTGCATAGGCAATTGAGCGCCAGTCAAGCGGCATCCGTCACGCAGCGATGGTTTTCGCTGCTGGTGTTCCTGGCCACCATCTGTGTCGCGAGCGTGATTGTGCATCTGACCATCCGGCGCTCCATTGCGGGTCCGATTATCCGGGTGATCCACGGGGTGCAGGAAGCGGCCACGGACGCCTCTCACGCCTCAGACGAAATGGCGAGTTCCGGCCAGGTGGTGGCGCAAGAAGCGCAGCAGCAGGCTGCTTATCTTGAGGAGACAGCGGCGTCGCTCGAAGAAATTTCGACAACCACCAAACAGAACGCGAGCAGAGCCGGGGAAGCGGACAAGCTGATGCGGAATACGGGCGAGACCGTAGCCCGAGCGGGGCAGGCGATGAACGATTTGACCTCCTCGATGACTGCAATCTCGCAATCGAGCAAGCAGGTCTCAGAAGTTCTGAAGAATATCGACGAGATTGCATTCCTGACGAACATCCTGGCATTGAATGCGGCGGTGGAAGCGGCGCGGGCAGGACAGGCCGGAGCCGGATTCAGCGTGGTGGCCGACGAGGTTCGATCGCTGGCGAAGCGAGCTGCGGACGCCGCCCGGCGCAGCGGCGATATCGTCGAGAAAACCATTAAGGACGTGGCTGCCGGGGTGCACGTGCTCTCCGCCGCGCAGCGGACATTTAACGAGATTGCTTCCGCTATTGCCGAGAACGGGTCCGTCGTGGCGCAGATCGCTTCCAGTAGCCAGGAGCAGGCGCGTGGTGTGGCCCACATCGGAGACGCCATGCTCCGGATTGGCCAGGTCACTCAGAACAACGTCGAAAACGCTAAGAAGACCGCCGATGCCGCCTCCTCGATGAGCGGTCAGCTGCTGCGCACTCGTCAACATCTCGAAGAACTCATTTCGGTGGTCGGCCTCCAAAACGCTTAGTCCAGTTCAAATCCCAAATGTTTTGGAGCGGTATTTTTCAGCCGTTCCAAAACATCCTCGACCCGGTAGGCTGATAATAGAAGGGGACCAAAAGAACATGAGTGAAGCACATCAGGAAAATACCTATCGGAAATCAAACTCGGCGCCGATCGACGCCTTTTGCGATTCACTTCGCGAAGGCCTCCACCAGGTAGCTGATTTCCTGACTCCCCCTCAGTCTGCTCGCGACCACTTCCGTGAGTCTCGCATCGAAATGCTCAAGGGATTCCGCGACGTCATCGATCATCGCATCGACCGGCTCTCTCGCCGGGGCAGCCAGGGCGCTCGCGTTACCGTAGACTAAGCTCTCCCTTCCGCACTCGCCAATCAAGTCTTTGCTTTCAAACGCCAGCAGTCTGTCAATCCGACGACAGGTAATCATTGCTGTCATTTCCTTCATTACTTTTCTTGGTTGCGCAATCAGTCCCCCCCACCTGATGGACGATGTGGATGGTACGCAGGCTCAAATCGCCAAAAACATGCTGCAGACCGGCGATTGGGTCACGGCGCATCTGGACGGTGTGCCTTACCTCGAAAAGGCGCCCCTCAAGTACTGGATCACTGCTTCCTTATATAGCTTACTGGGCACTCGCGACTGGGTAGCGAGAGTACCGAACGGCATCGCTGTCGTTCTGCTCTGCCTGCTTGTTTATCGGATCGGATGTTGGGCCGGTTCTGAGCAGACTGGCTTTTACGCCGGGTTGGTACTCGCCACCTCCATAGGTCTCTTCCTTTTCACCCGGGTCGTCATCCCGGATGTCATCCTGACGCTTGCGATTACGCTCGCCAGCTGGAGTTTTGCTTGTCTTCTTGAGTCCGACCGAAAGACCTCGTTGCGTTGGGCTGCGCTCTTTTACGCCGCGCTCGCATGCGGCGTGTTGCTGAAAGGTCTGATTGGACTTGTTTTCCCGATCGCAATCTGCACAGTTTACGCTTTCCTCTGCGGCCAGCTGTTCTCGCGTGAGACCTGGCCGAAGCTACGACCGGCTCGGGGCATATTGCTGTTCCTGGCCATCGCTGCTCCCTGGCACGCCCTGGCAATCCTGCACAATCCCCCGCATTTCGACCTGACTCTGCATGCCGATCCAAACTTCGGCCGCAATTTCAGGGGTTTCTTCTGGTTCTACTTCATCAACGATCAGTTTCTGCGATTCACAAATGGCCGCTGGCCTCACGACTACAACACTGTTCCCCGTGTCTGGTTCTGGCTTTACCACGTTCTCTGGTTTTTCCCGTGGAGCTTTCTACTGGTTAGCCTGAAGCGCAGGCAATTCTCGAAATCGGACCGCCTCGGCCGGGTGCACATCCTTTGTCTGATCACCATTGTTGTCGTCATGGGCTTCTTCACGCTTTCGACGACGCAAGAGTATTATTCGATGCCAATCTACCCGGCTATGGCCCTGCTCATCGGATCCGCAATGGATTCTCCACAGCGCTTCGGACGAATCCCGTCCCGAGTCGCCGGCGTCATTACCGCTCTGGCGTTCTGCGCCTGCTCGTTCCTACTCGTGAAAAGCTGGTCGCTTCCAACTCC
Organism: uncultured Solirubrobacteraceae bacterium; assembly: GCA_964658695.1. Lineage (GTDB taxonomy): Bacteria > Acidobacteriota > Terriglobia > Bryobacterales > Bryobacteraceae > Bog-105. Next base: position 9,471 of record CBAAAA010000086.1, read on the forward strand.
CGGAGATATCTCCGATGTACTGTCGAAGCAGCAATCGGAAGACTACACTCTCGCGCTGGATCACATGGCGGACCTTACGTTCGCAGCCTTCGCCTATCTGCGCACTCCGCTCGCCATTGCAGCCGCGGCACTGCTGCTCGGAACCGTCGCACTATGGAGCTCTACACAAACGCGCAGATATTTCGGTGCGGTGATGATGCTGGTCATCTTCTTCCAGGCCGCCCGTCTCGCGATGGTGGCCTTCGATCCTTATCTCTCTACCTGGGGCGTCGCAGACTCTCTACAAAGGCTACCCAAAGGAACCCTGGTCTTCAATGGCGAGTTTTATCGCTATTCTTCGGTCTGTTTCTATACGAACTATCGGCCCTACATTCTGAACGGGCGTATCAATAATTTGGAGTACGGTTCTTACGCGCCCTATGCGCCTCACGTGTTTATCGACAACCAGGAGTTCCTCTCGATCTGGAGAAAGCCTGGGCTCGCGTACATAATTTCCTATGACGAAGACCGAAAGGCGCTCGAAAAGCTTGTCGGATCGTCTCGCATTTACGGAGTCATGCGGAGCGGGGGCAAACAGCTTCTGGCGAATGAGCCTCTCACACTCGCCAAGTGAATGAAATTGAGCATTCTGTCGTCCAACTGGCGATGCTCATTGACCAGGAAGACCTCGACGGGGACCTAGTCTCTCCGGAACTGACCGAGAAGCAGCAGCAGGAGGCTGACGTTCGGACTGCCGTCAGCGCTGTTGTCGTACACGAAGCCATCCGGCACGACGGCGAAGAGGAACTGAGCCGCTCCGTATCAGCGCTGGCCTGGTCTGGCTTGGCGGCTGGGATGTCCATGGGCTTCTCTTTTGTCACGCAGGCGCTCATCTACTCATGCCTGCCCGACACTCCGTGGAGACGACTGCTCGTTGCTCTCGGTTATCCGGTCGGCTTTCTGATTGTCATCTTGGGGCGGCAGCAGTTGTTCACCGAGAACACCCTCACGCCCATCATTCCCCTGCTGACGCGGCGGCGGCTTTCAACTCTGGGAAAGGTCGCCCGGCTCTGGATGACGGTGCTGCTTGCAAATATGGTGGGCGCTCATATCTTTGCCTGGGTGGCCGCCAATACCGCTATGTTCCGGCCGCAAACTCAGGCCGCTATGCTCGCGCTCGCCACCGACGCCATTCATGTCAGCTTTGGGACCGCTATTTTGCGGGGGATCTTTGCCGGATGGCTGATCGCCATGGTCGTCTGGATCCTCGCCGCCACCACTGCTGACCGGATATTCATCATCGGAATTTTGACCTATGTCGTGGGTCTCGCTGGTTTGACGCACATCATCGCTGGCGCAGTGGAGGTTCTATTCCTGGTTATGATAGGCGCCAAAACTTGGGGTGCCGTGGCCTTGGGCTATATGCTGCCCACCCTGATTGGCAACAGTATTGGCGGAGTCTCGCTGACAGCGGCGGTCAACCATGCCCAGGTTGTATCAGGGATGATCGGCAACCGAATCAAACGCGAGACCGTAAATTAAGAATTTCGTTCTGTAATCAGCTCGACGATAGCCAGCAACGAACGCTGGGCAGGCGAAGGAGGAAAGGAAGAGATGATGCTCCGCGATTTCTCAGTGAACGTATGTGCGCGGTCGTACGCCTTCGCAACGGATTTGTGATTCTCAAGGATCTTCAGGATCCGCATGAACGGAACCTGCTCGTAATTTCCGTCCTCAATCACAGTTTGCACTGCTTCCCGCTCTTCGGGTGCTGCCTGTTCGAGAGCGTAAATCATTGGTAAGGTGACCTTGCCTTCCCGCAGATCGTTGCCCGCCGGTTTGCCCAGGATCTTCTCGCTGGATGTGAAATCCAGAATGTCATCGACCAGCTGGAAAGCCATGCCGAGGTTCCAGGCAAACTCTGCAAGGCGCGACTCCTCGGTGTCGCTGGCCCCGCCCGCAACCGCGCCCAGCGATGCACACGCGGAAAAAAGGCTGGCGGTCTTGCGGTCCACGAGCTCCATGTAATCAGCCTCGCTGATCTCGAGCCGGTGGAGCCGTTCAAGCTGCAGCAGCTCCCCCTCAACCATCATCTGTGTTAGCGAGATCAGGACGTCTAGGATGTGAAAGTTGCGTTCACGCAGCGCCACTTGAAACGCCTGCATGTAGAGCCAGTCACCCGAAAGGACCGAAGTATGATTCCCCCAGACAACATTGGTGGAGGGACGTCCACGCCTTGTCTTGGCCAAATCAATCACATCGTCGTGTACCAGCGTTGCGGTGTGTATCATCTCCACAACCGCCCCCAGCTTGCGGGCACAATCATTGGATGGGCCGAATAACCGGCTTACCAGCAGCAGCAGAGCCGGTCGAAGACGCTTTCCCCCGCCTGCCTGCAGATACTGATTGATGGTCGTGATCGCTTCGACGGAGGCGACCGATTCCACACTGATCTCGCGCTCTACTTCCTGCAAATCCGGTTGCACAAGGCTGAAAGCCTCGCGGACTGTGATGGATTGCCGGATCTTGGTGAACATAAAAACCTAAGTGTAACTTGCTGTCTGGTCCTTATCGGCCCGTGTTATCGATCGAAAAGACGCGTTCGAAATTCGCCGTTGTGTCGCGAGCCAGTTCTTCTACCGGAAGCCCGCGAAGGTTTGCAATCAGCTGTGCTATATGTGCCACAAAGGCCGGCTCGTTCCGCTTTCCACGGTGCGGGACCGGAGCAAGATAAGGGCTGTCAGTTTCTAGAAGAAGTCGCTCGGCCGGAGTGATCCGCGCCGCCTCGCGAACCTCTGACGCCTTCGAGTACGTAGTCACTCCACCGAACGCCAGATAATACCCTCGATCCAAACACACCCTGGCCAAGCCCGCGTCCCCTGTAAAACAATGAAGCAGACACGGCAAATCGCAGTCCGTCCAGCTCGATCGCAGGACTGCGAGGGTATCTTCCCAGGCGTCCCGAGTGTGAATCACCACAGACTTCCGGTAGCGCATCGCCAACTCCAATTGACTCTCAAAAAGCGGAATCTGTAAGTCGCGTGGGCTGCCCCAGTGATAATCCAACCCGATTTCACCCATTGCCTTGACCTTTGGATGCTGTAACAACCCGCTAAGAT
>CBAAAA010000087.1:0-3971 GCA_964658695.1 uncultured Solirubrobacteraceae bacterium
AGCCATCGACCTGACTGCCAGTTCTTTCCTGATGTGGTGCTGGCGTTTGGCCAAAACGCCCGCCGTCCTTACCGGAAACCCTTACTGAACACATTACTGAACCCGGACCACGATCAGCGTCATGTCGTCATGCTGCGGAGCGGGACCCGTGAAAGCGTCCACGCGGGCCAGCATGCAGGTAATCATGTCGGAGGCGGAGCGGGATTCACAGCGGCGGACGATTTCGCCCAATCGCGCTTCGCCAAACTCCTCCTCCTGCACATTCATGGCCTCAGAAACTCCGTCCGTATAGCCGATGAGGATGTCGCCGGGCTCCACCTGAATCTTGGTCTCCTGATAGGAGATATCCGGAAAAAGCCCGATGACGGTTCCGCCTTCATCCAGCTGATAGAACGTGTCAGCCCCGTTCGTGCGCCGGAAGAGCAGCGGTGGATTGTGCCCGGCGTTGCAGTAGCGCAGCAGCCGTGTGACCGGGTCATACTGCGCGTAAAAGAACGTCGCGTAGCGGTTGGAGGCCGAAGCATCGAACACCAGCCGGTTGATATGGCTGATCATCTCCGCCAGTGTCGCGCATGGCTTGATGGTCTGGCCTCGAAGCGAGGCCTGGAGGCTGGCCATCATCAAAGCTGCTGCAATCCCCTTACCCGAAACATCGCCGATCGCAATTCCCAGGCAGCCATCATCCAGCCGGATGAAGTCATAATAGTCGCCGCCCACCCCAAATGCTGGCCGGCAATATCCGGCGAAATCCAGTCCTTTCACCTCCGGCAGAGTTTGCGGAAAGAGCCGCTGCTGTACATCGCGGGCGATCTCGAGTTCGCGATTCAAGCGCTCGCGCTGCGCCACCTCCTGCCGTACGTCCTCGGTCAGCCGGACATTCTCGAGCGCCAGCCCCGCTTGCGAAGCTACCGCGCTCAACAATTGCAGATCCTCGCGCGAATAGGGCGCCTCGGATTTCTTTGGGCCCAGACTAATGATCGCCAGCAGCCGGCTCTTCTGCATAATCGGCAGGAGCACTTGTGCTCGCAGGCGCTGTAAGTCCGCCTGCTCGCGGTCGCCGACGCCGTGAACCCACGACTGCGGGTCGTCAAAGTAGACACGGGCCGGCGCATTCATCCTGTTCAGCAAGCGCGAGGTGGCGGACTGCTTCGGCAGCTCCAGTGCGGGCTTTAGCTGGACGGGTCCCAGGCAATATTCGGTCCGGTAACCGGCGCCTTTATCCAGCAGAAACACGATCGGCTCCGAGTGCAGCGAATCCGCTATCCGATGGCAGACAGTGTCCATGAGCGCTTTGGTATCGCGAAAGGTAGCTACCGAGCTGGCCAGTTCCGTCAGAATAATTTCGGCATTGTAAGCTTCCCTGAAAAAGTGGCGATCCGTCCAAAGCCCGACGCGATGCCCGATGCCTTGCAGAATGAACAGCACGAATGCTCCCAGAATGCCCACCAGCAGCGTTTGCCAGTGGTGTTCCGCATCCAGAGCGAATCGGACCGTAAATAGAATCACCGTCAGAAACAGCAGAACCTGCAAGGTGCGCAGGCCCGTGCTCGCCAGTGCATAGCGAACGCCGGTGCGCACCACCATGCGGATGTCCATGGCGCGCTGCACTACGATGACGTAGGCCATGGTGGCGGGAAAGCTAAGCAACAGGACCAGAGAGAGAACGTCCAGCCAGGTGGGGAGCGCCTGCAAGCCGCCGAGATCGATGAAGGTGTAGATGACGATCGGGAATACCGCAACCGAGCAGCCCGCAATCAGGAACGTGAGCCGCCGCCGCGCATCCGGGCTTTCGAGCATCCTTTGCTTGGCGACGAGCAGCCCGAGAAACGCCGCCACCGAGAGCGAGGAAACGGCAAGTCCGAAAGCATTTAGTCCGCTGAAAAATTCTGCCAGCCGGGAGAGATTACGAATGTGGTTGCCTTCCTCGAAATCCCCATAAAGCGCGATACCAGCGAGAGCCACATAGGGTGTAGCAAGCACCCAAACCGGCCAGCGGCGGTTTGAGACGAACCGGAACGGTATCGGGAAGTAAATTGCAAACAGCAGCAGCCACAGCGGCCACAGATTACTGAGGATCGAATGATAGGCCAGGTAGATCTGACGCCATGGCGGCGAGATGGTCCATAAGCTGAGGGAGCCGGTGATCTGCCCGAACGAGGCCAGCATGGCCATCGTGATCCAGGCGAGCGTATCGCCGGGGCGCACGAAGGCGATGAAAAAACCGATGAGCAGGCAGCTGAATGGAAGAAGGATCAGCGTCGTTACTGCCGCCCAGTCAAGGGTTCGGGAGGAAGGATTGCCGAGGCGGATAGAGAAACTGCGCTCGCCGCCGCCCTGGCCTGGCCTGGCGACGGTTACACGGAGCGTTTCGCCGCTTCGCAGCTGGTTGCGCAAGCGGTCCACGTCCTCCCGCCCCCTGATTTCGTGCCCATTGAGCTGAACAACCTCATCGCCGCGTTTCAACGGCCCGGCTTGATAATCCGAAAGAAGCGATTCGATGCGATTGCTGTAGGAATGGAAGTGGAACGGCAAGGGAGGGTTTTGCCCGGACACCGCCACCGAGTAAAGGAAGTGGACCGAGAACGCGCCCTGGGCGAGCAGTGCCCAAAGCAGCAGGGCTGCCAGCACCGCATATTGCGGCGTGAACTTCTTCATACCGGCGGCCAATTAGTCATACACGCGAGGACACTGCGACGCTCTGCCAAACGGAAGGCATTTCTGAGAGACGCGTTCAGGCGATTTTCGTCTTCTCCAACGCCGCTTGTCCGAGAGTACTTCGCCGCCTGCTGTAGCTGAAGTAAATCACCAGTCCGATGATCAGCCAAACCACAAACCTGAGCCAGGTCTCGAGCGGCAATCCCAGCATCAAACCCAGGCAACAGGCAATCGCCAGTACCGGAGTCACCGGAGAGAGTGGCACGCGGAAAGACCGGCGGCGTTCCGGCTGCGTCCGGCGCAAAATGATCACACCAGCAGATACGACAACGAAGGCAAACAAAGTTCCGATATTCGAAAGATCGGCGAATGTGTCAATGTCCCAGAGCCCCGCCGGAATGCCCACGGCCAAACCGGCGATCCAGGTACTGATATAGGGTGTCTGGGATTTGGGATGAACCTTGGAAAACAGGTCTGGAAGCAGGCGATCGCGGGACATGGCAAACCAGACCCGTGCCTGCCCGTACTGATAAACAAGTAGCGAGGACAACATGCCAAGCAGTGCGCCCAGGGTAACAACGAAACGCAGCCGGTCCATGCCGATGGCATGCAGCGCATTGGCTACTGGAGCGGCATTATCCAGGGTTTTCCAACTGACGATGCCAGTCAGCACGAAGGCTACGGACGTATAGAGAACCGTACAAACGATCAGCGTGCCGATGATGCCCACCGGCATGTTGCGCTGGGGATTCTTGCACTCTTCCGCCGCGGTCGACACCGAATCGAAGCCGATGAAAGTAAAGAAGACGATCGCGGATCCGGTAATCACGCCTTGAAAGCCGTTGGGGAGAAACGGGTGCAGGTTCTTGGCCTGCACGGCATGGGCTGCCCCCAGCACGAAGATCAGCACCGCGGCTACTTTAATCATGACCATGAGATTGTTGGCTCCGGCGCTCTCCTTCACTCCTCGCACCAGAAGCCAGCTTAAAACCAATACGATAAGCAATGCCGGTATGTTGAACAGACTCCCGGTCCGGGTCTGCCCCATAAATGCCGGCTCGGAAAGGTACTTCGGCAGATGTACACCGAACAGGTAATCACACATGACGTTGAAGTACGCGGAGAAGCCGACCGCAACCGACATGTTCGAAACAGCATATTCAAGGATGAGGTCCCAGCCGATGATCCAGGCAAATACTTCGCCGAGCGTCGTGTAAGCATAGGTGTACGCACTTCCCGCGATGGGGATCATGGAAGCGAGTTCCGCATAGCAGAGCGCGGCGAACCCGCAAGTGATCGCTGTCAATATAAAGGAG
>CBAAAA010000087.1:4001-12478 GCA_964658695.1 uncultured Solirubrobacteraceae bacterium
CGTCCGGTGAGCGAGGCGGCCGCCGTCCCGTGCAGAATGAGATCCAGCAAAGGCGCCTTTAATACTGAAGCCGTTCCGCCGCTCTGACCCGCGGCGGCCGTTCCGGTAACGGTAAAGATGCCGGAGCCGATCACGGCGCCGATACCGAATGCGATCAGGCTCCAGGGACCGAGAGAACGCTTGAGCTTCTTGCCTTCTTCACAGCTCTCCTCGACTAAAGAATCGATGCTCTTGGTCCTTAGTAGTTGCGCCATTCGTTAAGGGGTCAGTATAGCCGCATTTGGAACCAAGCCTAAATCCACTATTTAGCTTTCTGTCACATCCTTGGACGGAAGGCGTCTATAGGCAAGTTTTACTGGACCATCTTGGGAGACCAGGTTGGGAACACTTGCCAGTGCTTTGAAAGGGATCTATGAGTGTGACGTCCGTGCCGACGCGGCCCGCGGGCCTTATCTCGTCGTTGCTTGCTACTTTTGTCCTGCTGTTGGTGGGAGCCGGACACGTTACTGCCCAATACCGGGCCAGTTTGGGAGGAACGGTCATCGATCCGTCCGGAGCAGCGGTTCCCGGCGCCACTGTGACCTTAACCAACACCGAGACCAACTTCTCGCAGAAGGCGACGACCAATGACTCAGGTGTGTATTCAATTCCAGGCCTGGCGCCCGGAGCTTACAAGCTGAAGGTAGAGAAGAGCGGCTTCTCGAATCAGGAAGTGAATAATGTCCAGATCGCTTCTGAACAAGCGCAGGCGCAAAATGTACAGCTACAGGTGGCGGCGCAAACAGCTCAGACCGTGACGGTGACAGCCGGCGCATCGCCTTCCATCAATACGGAGAATGCCAATGTGGCGGGCACTCTAACGGGTAAGGAGATCCAGAACCTGCCTACATTCGGCAATGATCCATTTCAGGCCGTAGCACTCGCTCCGGGCGCGTTTGGAGATAATGCCCGCGACTCTTCGGGCGGTGGCTCATCGAATCTTCCTGGAAACGCCGGACCCGGCGGCTCATCGGGTTCCAGCAGCGTCTTCCAGACCGAAAACCAGGTCCAGACGGTAGCGAACGGGGGGCGCACTGAGAATAACAGCTTTCAGATCGACGGCGTCGAGGTGAATAGTCTGGCCTGGGGCGGGGCAGCGGTCATCACACCAAATGAAGAGTCGGTGAAGGAAGTGACGGTTGAATCGAATCCTTACGATGCTGAAAACGGACGCAACAGCGGCGCGCAGGTGCTGGTGGTCTCTAAGAATGGCACCAATGAATTTCACGGCAGCGCCATGGCGCAAGGCCAGCGTCCTGGACTGAATGCTTTTCAACGCTGGAATGGACCCAACGGCGCTCCCGTACAGAAGGATCAGGACCGCTTCAATCAATTTGCGGGAAGTCTCGGTGGCCCGATCATCAAGAACAAATTGTTCTTCTTCTTCTCATACGAAACACTGCGAAATGAGAGTTCTTCGCTGGCGCAAGGCTGGTACGAAACACCGCAATTCGATTCCCTGGTCGCCGGCTTGAATCCGGCAAGCATCGCATCGAAGATCACCGGCTATCCGGGCGAAGGCGCAGCCTTCAACTCCATCGTGCCGTACACCTGTGCAGCCGCTGGCTTCACTGCCGCGGGAAGCTGTGCTCAGGTTTTCAACTCCTCCGGCCAGTATCAGGGATTGGACATCGGATCGCCGCTCCGAACCGGACTGGGCGCCTCTGATCCAACCTACAAGAGCAGTGGAACGCCGGGAGTCGGAAACGGCCTGGATGGCATCCCTGATCTCTTTTATGTGCAGACGTCAAGCCCGACCATCAACAACCCGGAGCAATATAACGGGCGCGTGGACTTCCAGGCAACGAATCGGGATCGCATTACCTTTAGCAGTTTCTACGTCCCGAATGACCTTACTTCGTATAACGGTCCTGCACGCGCTGCCAATCTGTGGCATAGCGATCGATTGAGCGAATCGGCCGCACTGCTCTGGGACCACACCATCTCCCCTTCCTGGTTGAATGAAGCGCGATTCAACGTTACCCGCTGGTTTTTTAACGAGATCAACAGCAATCCGCAGGAGCCGTTCGGGCTGCCGGTTGACCAGGTGGATCAGCTTGCGGGCGCGCAGATTAACAACAACCCTTTTGGCGCACCTGGGCCGGGCGTCTTTGCACAGACGACCTACAACTACCGCGATACAGCAAGCTCGATCGTCGGAAATCACTCCCTAAAACTCGGAGTCGACATTTACAAAGAACAGGATGGCGATTCCCTCACGGGCCAGGCTCGGCCTGAATATTATTTCCGCAATCTCTGGGATTTTGCCAATGACGCTCCTTACCAGGAGATCGGGAATTTCAATCCTCTCACGGGCCAGCCAAGCAGCGCCACTAAGTATATTCGTTCCGCGATCTATGCAGCTTTCTTACAGGACAACTGGAAAGTGACTCCATCGTTAACAGTGAACCTGGGCCTCCGCTGGGAGTACTTTCAACCCGTAACTGAAAAGTACGGAAACATCAGCAACGCAGTGCTCGGTAATGGCCCCGATCCTCTGACCGGGGTTTCCATTAAGCTCGGCGGCCAGCTTTACAACTCCGATTACAAGAACTTCGCTCCCCAGTTTGGCTTCGCCTGGAATCCTTATCCAGTGAACCAGCGCTTAGTGGTTCGTGGCGGCTTCGGCATCGGGTACAACCGCATGGAAGAAGCCATCACTCTAAACGGCCGCGCCAACCCTCCGCTGGTCACGAACTTTACCCTGAGCGGACCAGACATCCTCTATGCCACACCGTCGAACGTTCATCAGTTTGCGGGCTGGCCGGTGAACCCGAGTGCCGTGCAGTCGTTTGATCCATCGACTAACCTTCCGACTTCCGGTGCGCCGGTTACTTTGAATGGTTTCCCCGAGAACCTGGTGACACCGCGCACCTATCGCTACTCGCTCATGACCGAGAGCAATCTCGGCGCAAGCTGGGTGGCAAAACTGGGGTATCAGGGCAGCCTGAGCCGTCATCTCACGATTCAGAATAACCTCAACTTTCTCTATGCCCCATTAAATCCGCGGGTGTTCCAGCTTTACTGGTACGAGAACGACGGCAACGGCAGCTATAATGCGATGCTCACAGAGCTGTCGCACAGCTTTGCCAAACAGTTTCAATTCGACGCGCAGTACCGATGGGCTAACACAATCGACGACGGATCGAACAGTTACTATATTGGCGAGTATCCTTATAGCCTGGCGAATCGCAAAGGACCGTCCGACTTCGACGTCCGGCATAACGTAAAGCTGTACGGGGTTTGGAGCCCTACTTTCTTTAAAGGTCACAGCCTTCTCGACAAGCTTGCAGGTGGATGGCAGATCAGCGGAATCTTCAACTGGCACACCGGCTTTCCATGGACTCCGCAGTACTCGAACTACTCCTGCAACATCGTTTACACCAACAGCGGCTACTGCAATCTCCGTCCCCAGGGCTCGGTTGCCAATATTCCAACCGATTACAGCAACTCGCTCTTCCAGCAGGCGAATGGGGCTTTCACAGGTGGAGCCCTGAATTACTTCTCGCTGCCCGCGTACTCGGGGACGGGCGTTCCACCCGCTCCGGGAGTGGGCCGCAACTCCTTGCGCGGACCCAACTATCTGGACACCGACGCGACCATCCAGAAGTCATTCGGGCTTCCCAAGATGCGCGTACTTGGGGAAGGTGCGCGACTTACAATTCGGGGCGATCTATTTAACATCTTCAACAAGTTGAACCTGGCGCCGTTATCCGCCAACGGCGTCGATCAACAGATCAGTCTGGATGGAACAACCAGCAATCCCTTCTTCGGTCAATCGCAATCCGCACTGGGCTCTCGCGTCGTGACTCTGCAGGCCCGCTTCGAGTTCTAACGGTCGGGGGGGCGTTGGCTGGGACAACCGCCGCTCTCCCGAAAACTAACAGATCCTGATCATTGTACGCACCCTGCGTCTCGCGTAACATATGGGTTCAGGCTAACCAGTAGAATGAAGCTCCCCAGGAAGGTGAGACTTTATGCTGCGCATTTACACTCCTGAAACGGGCAACACAGCAAACCGTGAGATGCAGAACTTCCAGCTTCTCTCGCCGCGAGTTCCTGGCTTTAACCGCGGGCGCAGTATCCTTGGCCGGTAGCGCTGCCGCTGCGCCTAAACTTCCCCAGTCTCCTCCCACTTTGACCGCCGACGAACGTGAGTTCCTGGACGATTTTGCAAAGCGCTGTTTCCTGTACTTCACTGAGCAAGTTGGGCCCGGTACTGGAGTGATTCTGGACCGGGCCGGCATGGATGGAGCAGGAGGCCGCGGAGACGTCGGGAGCTCCGCCGCAACCGGTTTTGGACTGACCGCGCTTTGTATTGGGGCGAGCCGTGGGTGGATTCCCAAAGAACGGGCCCGTAGCCAGGTGTTGGTTACTCTCCGCTACTTCTGGCAGCACGCCTTCCACGACCATGGGTGGTTCTACCATTTCATGGATGTACACAACGGAGTCCGCAAGCTCAACTCAGAAATCTCCAGCATTGACACGGCACTGCTGCTGTGCGGAATTCTCACCGCGGCCGGATACTTCCAGAGCGACCGGGAAATTCAACTGTTTGCGAAGCAGATCTTTGAACGCGTCGATTTTGCCTGGATGCTGAACGGTCACCCATTCCTGCTCTCTCATGGAGTGATGCCGGGCTCGGGCTTTATCAAAGCCCGCTGGGACGCTTATAGCGAAGCGTCCGCCCTCTATCTGCTGGCGATCGGCTCCCCGCATCATCCGATTTCCTCGAAGAGCTGGTACGCCTGGCTTCGCCCGCCGGTGAAATACGAAGGCTGGGAATTTGTAAGCGGCGGCCCTCTGTTCACCCATCAGTACTCGCATGCCTGGATTGACTTCCGGCACCAGATGGACGGCGATCCGTTCTACATCAACTACTTTGAAAACTCGCAGTTCGCCACCTATGCGCACCGGGATTTCTGCGTCAGCCTGAAGTCAATGTACTCCGGCTACGGGGCAGATATGTGGGGGATCACCGCTTCAGACAGCCCGACCGGTTATGTCGCCTGGGGAGGACCGCCAGACGAAGGACCGATCAACGGCACGCTGGTGCCCTGCGCCGCCGCCGGTTCGCTGATGTTCTCGCCCGAGATCTGCCTTCCGGTGCTGCGGGAAATGCTGAAGGTGTACGGAGAGAAGATCTACGGACGATACGGTTTCACCGATGCTTTCAATCCAAATTGGAAGAATCAGAAACTCTGGGTCAACCGGGACGTGATCGGCATTGACGTTGGCATTTCGCTGTTGAGCATCGAAAATCTGCTCACTGGCAACGTCTGGAGATGGTTTAAGCGCAACCCGTACACTCAGACTGCCATTGAACGAGCTGGATTCTCGATCTCAACCCCAGGCATCACTCTGCGGTCCGCGAAGACCGGCGCCCGCCGCGTTTGATGCGAGTGGACACCCCGTCTTCGATCCCGAGCGCGAACTAACGCTTGCGCGACTGGCCCTTTACGAGCTTCTTCACTTTTTTCTTGTTGTCACCGCGAGCGACGCCAGCCGCTCGTTTGGCCTTGGGCGCCGCCTTCTTGCGGGCAGCTCTCTTCAGCTTCTTGCGTTCTTCTGTATCTTCTACGTGCTTCGTGTTCATTCGTTGACTTTTATACCTGCAAACTTCTCGACAATTTTTTTCAGGCCGTAGCCGGGGAAACTAATAGTTAGTTTCGCATCCTCGCCGTCGCCCTCGCGCCGGAGCACGGTTCCCCGGCCATATTTCGGATGTTGCACGGAGGCTCCAGCCTTGAATGCGGTAGCTCCGGCTCGTGTCGGAGCGGGCCGATTGGGCGGATACGATCGTGAGGACGGCGCTGGCCCCGACGAGGTCGGAAACGACTGCTGAACCGGCCGAGCTGGCGCATTTGCCCGGGGCGCCTGAACAGCCGGTTTCCGCTCCGCTACACGGGGCGTTGCCGGAGGCGGAGTGGCGGATGCCGGACGCACATTGGGCGGCGTCGGCGTTGGCGCGGAACCAGTTTGCCCAGAACCCGTTGGCGCAGAAGCTTGTGGAGATTGCGTCGGCGGTCGCCGGGTCAGGCCAGAGGGTGGGGGCATTCCGCGCTCGGCGAAAAACTGCGAGATGTTGTCCACCGAATTGTAGGTGCGCCCGGTGTAAAGATTCCGCTTCGCCGATTCACGCACATCGTGCTGTTCAGAGAAGAGATCCACTTCGTCCTGGTCCCGATGGCTGCCTGAGAACAGCTTTTCACGCAGACTCGGGGGTACCTCATTCAGAAACCGCGAAGGCAGACAGACTTCGGGCTGGCCACCGCCAAAGCGCCTTCGGTACCGCGCCCATGTGACGTACAGCCGCTTCTCAGCGCGGGTCATTCCCACGTAGCAGAGGCGGCGCTCTTCTTCCATTGCGGCTTCTGAAACGAGCGAACGGCTATGCGGAAAGATACCCTCTTCGAGGCCGGCAAGGAAAACGTTTGAAAACTCCAGGCCTTTCGCGTTGTGAATGGTCAACAGCGAGACCGCGGCCTGCTCATCGAGCGCGTCGCTGTCCGCAATCAAGGCTGCATGATCCAGAAACTCTGCTGCTGTTTCGCCCCGTTCCGCTGCTTCGGCGGCGGCGTTCATCAGCTCTTCCAGGTTCGCAATGCGCGATTCCGCTTCCGGAGAAACGTCTGCTTTCAGCATCGCTTCATAGCCGGTCTTCTCGAATACTTCGCGTAGTGCTTCGTGCACCGGTTTCGCCTGCACCGAGTCGCGCAGGCTGTCCATGGTTCGCACAAACGCTTTGATGGCCGAGTCTGCCCGGGTGGGAAATGCCTTCTCTTCAAGCATCTTCGGAAGAGCGTTCCAAAGACTGATCCCATGCTCCAGCGCATACGCTTCGATCTGCTCGATGGCGCCCTTCCCAATCCCGCGGGCCGGAGTGTTGATGATCCGCAGAAGCGCAATCGAATCCTGAGGACTAAGAAGAGCTTTCAGATAGGACAGCAGGTCCTTGACTTCCGCGCGTTGATAGAAGCTGAAGCCGCCAATGACCAGGTACTTGCGCCCATAACGCCGCAACGCTTCCTCGATTTGCCGCGACTGGAAGTTGGTGCGGTAGAGAACGGCTACCCGTTCCGTCGGATTCTTCGCAAGGATTTTCTCGACTGTGTCGGCGATAAAGAGAGCTTCGTTCTCGCCATCTGGAGCCTCATAAAAGCCGATCTTAGAACCCGCTCCGGATTCGGTCCACAGCCACTTTCCTTTACGCTCTTTGTTGTTGGCGACCACTGCGCTTGCCGCCTCCAGAATGTTCTTGGTGGAGCGGTAGTTCTGTTCAAGGCGGATCACGACTGCGTTCGGATAGTCGCGCTCGAAATCGAGAATGTTGCGAATGTCTGCGCCGCGCCACCCGTAGATCGATTGATCCTCGTCACCCACCACGCAGACGTTCTTGCGCTGCTCAGTCAGCAGGCGCATCAACTCGTACTGGCTGCGATTGGTATCCTGATACTCGTCGATCATTACGAATTCGTAGCGCCGGTTGTATAACGCCCGCAGCGCTTCGTCGTGCTTCAACAGACGAACCGATTCGAGAAGCAGATCATCGAAGTCCAGAGAGTTCGCCTGCTGCAGACGCTCCTGATAGAGTTCATAGATCTTTGCGAGCCGGGTCAGTTTCGGATCGGTCGCCGCCTTGTACCAGTCGAGCGGCGTCTCATGATGGCTCTTGGCGTGACTGATGCGAGACAGCACGGCGCGGTACTGCATGAACTTTTCATCCAGGCCAAGCTGCCGGTAAATCGCTTTCAATAATGCGACCTGATCGTCATCGTCATAGATGGTGAACTGGCGGGTAAATCCCGGGCGAACTTCAGCCAGCGTCGCGCCATCCCTGCGCAGCATCCGGACGCAGAACGAGTGGAAGGTGGAAACGAACGGACCATTGTCGCTGCGAGTGAGCAGATTGGTGACGCGCGAACGCATCTCCTGCGAAGCTTTGTTAGTGAACGTCACGGCGAGGACGGCGTAGCCCGGGACGTGATGCGTCTCGATCAGATGAGCGATTCGATGCGTGATGACGCGCGTTTTCCCGCTACCCGCCCCGGCGAGCAGAAGCATTGGCCCTTCAACATGGGCAACAGCTTCGCGTTGTTGTGGATTGAGACCAGCAAGAAAATCCATTGATACAGAGGCGGGGGGGAGCGCTTTAAGAATAACATCGCAGACCCTGCCAATGCGTTAGATGCAGCGAAACCACCCTAAGCTACTTCGCGGCGGGCGCCGTCGTGAGTTCACCGGGTCGTAGGCTGTTTGTTCCCACATGAGCCATAATCGAGACATGGGGCAAGAAACTTCTGGTTTTACAGGCTGAAAAGGAACGAAATCATGTCGCCTTTCGGGATTTTAATTGCCGCGGCTTCAATAGCGCTATTGCCTTGCATGGCGCGAGCAGCGGTTTACGATTTTCACGATACCGAAACATCTGCTCTTAG
>CBAAAA010000088.1:0-10711 GCA_964658695.1 uncultured Solirubrobacteraceae bacterium
AGATCGGCGTGGCCTTTCTCGAAAGATAACCGTCCAATGCTCACGAGTAGCTTTACACCGGCTCGCGGAAGACCAAAACGCCTCCTCATCTCATCGGCGAGAGCGGCGGGCAATGTATCGACAATCGCCGCTGAATTGTGAAGCACTCGAATCCGTCCAGCAGGCACTCCCATAGCGGTCAACTGATCGCGAAACGGGCCGCAAACGGCGATGACCTGGTCCGCACTCGGCAGCGACCAGCGATCCAGCTGGTTGTAAAGCTTCATCTTGAAGTCGGGCGCAGTGTATCCATGATGAAAAGCAAGCCACGCAAAACGGCGATGCAGTCCGGATAGTTTGATCATGGCGTGCGACTTCACATTATTGGTCTGCACAATGTCCGGAGACTCCCTTACAACGACGTCTCTCAAGACTCGCAACGACTGCGGGTCGAAGCGGAAACGCTCTGGGATGACGATCGCCCGGATGCCACGCGATTCCACCGCTTCAACGAACGAGTTGGCCGGCGCTCCCTTCGGAACTGGGCCACGGTGAAACGTGGCGATTGCGATATCGACCGAACGTCTGTCATTGGATTCCCGAACCGTATCACAAAAGTTCAGCAACGTCTTGGCGGCGCCATTCACCACGGTCGCCTCCATGAATGCGAGCACCTTAATCGGCGATTTTTCCTCCGTCAACAATGGATGTAGTCCATCTTTCCACGATTTGTATCTCACTGTGCGGGGATATCCCGCCCCGACACATAAGTAGGCTTCCAGAGACGCTCTGGAGGCACGAACCAGATCGAAATCGCGCAAACGGTCGCCACCATCATGACTAGAAATGTCCGGATCGGCGAAGTAATTCTCTTCAAACTGTTATTCGGAGAAATCTTAGGGTCGAGGAGGGCCACCGCATAGGCAAGAACCTGCATGCCGGCACTTAGGATGGCCAGTTTGCCTCCTGCGGCCACGCTGGAAACGGCACAAATCAGCAATGCGAACGGCAGGAAAAGCCGGCCCAGCTTATAGGATGCGAAATGGAAGAGAAGGCGGTTTCGAGGCCCTAACAGCTGGGGATAACGCCTCAAAATCTGGTAATTACCCGCCAGAGTCCGCACCTTCCGTCCAAATTCCGCCGCCAGCTTCGTCGGGTAGTCGTACATCTTGGCTCTTCTATCCACAATCAGCCGGTATCCCCGAAGAAACGCATTCAAGGGCAGGTACATGTCGTCAACCAGCATGTCGGCCGGGATCGGAACGGCTAATTTTCTGCGGATGGCATAGTAGGAGCCGCTCGCTCCAAAAATCGAATCGATGGCGCTCAGGTTTAGCCGGATCCAGCGCTCATATTTCCAGTAGGCTCCCGTGTCCGCTTCTTCGCTGGAGCTTCCGGATTGAATCTGCAGCTCTGCGGACACAGCTCCGACATCTGGATCCGCGAAATTCTCCATCAGGTACCGAAGGCTGTCGGGTGCCAGCCGCTGCCGTATGTCTGTCAGCACGAGAATCTCTCCCGTCGCGACCGCCATCCCTTGATTGAGAGCACCGGCTTTGCCGGCCTTCGCTGAACGGATGAGAACGATTCGGTTGCCGAACGATCTCACGATATCCGCCGTGTCATCGGTGGAACCATCGTCCACAACAATCGTCTCAATCAGATATTTAGGGTAGTCAAGCGAGAAAATGGATTGGAGCTTTTCGGCGACAAACGCCGCACCATTATGTGCGGCGATAACCAGGGAAACGGTAGGAGTTAGTGGGGATCGAGCGACCTTTTTCGGAAACAGGCGGGCTAAGTAGTGAAGAACAATTGGATAGATTGCAATGATATAAGCCGTGTAAAGCAGTGAAATCCAGAAAGCGATACCGGCCGGGGACATACTTTACTCTTCGGGTGCGCAAGCCCATTCTACGTTGCGCTCTGCACAAAAAGCTCAGATCGGGCCGCCTCGAACTGCTGCGGCCCGGTCTGGCTGCTATTTAATCAAGTCTGGCTGCTGTCTTACTGATGTAGAAGCGTTAGTGTCGCGGTCGCCGTCACGCTGGAGTTCAGCGTGCTGGTCACCGTTACCGTGATTGTCTGGTTGGTTGCCGGATCGATCGACGACGCGGTATAAAGACCGGTCTGGGTGATCGTGCCACCTCCCGAAACCGACCATGTTACCGAGTTGCCCATGTACCATCCCACAGCGTAGAGCTGAATGACTGAGCCCGCCGTTAGTGTGGTGGTTTGCTGAGTGTCGACCGCCAGGTAAGGGGCCGTCGTGTCCGGAAGGATTTCGAGGGCATTCAGAAGGGGCGTAGTATGACTGCCGCTTCCGCCTACCGTTCGAACCGTGGCGTACAACAGGTTATTCGTCACCTTAGCCGGAATGAACTCCGTATAAGGATCGCGGCAAACGAAATTGGTCGCCTTGCCGAGGTCGAAGTGAGCGCCAATCTGCCCTTGGGACTCCAGGGACATCGGTCCCCAGATCAGACCGTTTCCGTATACGGTGCTTTCGACATAAGTACCTGAGCAGGAACCGCGCCCGAATACGAACCCGATCTTGTAGTTCCCGTTGGGCATGATGAAGGGCCCGTAAGTTATGTCGTCTCCGTAGGTATAGTTGAAGGTTTGGTAAAGAGCCGGGTCGGTGATACTTCCCCACAGACCGCTCGGATAACTTTCGTTCGCCTCGGCATACGGTCCAGTTTCGAACCCTAGTGAATCGGGGAGCCAGACGTTCCCGCTGACGTCCGTATAAGTGCTCCACGAATTGCCAACATCGATACGGATCGAATTGGCCGGATTCGCACCAGCCGGAATGACGTTGATATAGACGCTCGCGCTCGAGTTCGGATCGGCGGCCGACGTTGCTGTCAGAACTGCGGACGACTGCGAAGCGACTGAGGTCGTAGGAGTGTAGAAGCCGGCCGAAGTGACCGTCCCGACTCCGGAAGCGAGTGTCCAGGTGACCGTCTGATTCGCAGAGCCGTTGACCCACGAACTGAGCTGGTAGCCGGGCATTCCCGCCTCGATGTTCATGGTCGTATAAGGGACCGCCACCACGATTGGCTGGAGTACGATCGGCACGGTCGTCTGGTTGCCGCTGCCGTCCGTAGCGATCACGGCGGCGTGACTGACCGGAGTGACGTATCCATTGCCCGGATTTACCTGGCTGGACGCGGCCGAGAGCATCAGGCTTGACTCATCCACCACTTCAAAGTAAGAAGCGCCAAGCTTCGCGTTGAAGATCACACCCATCGCATTGACGACTCCGTTGTCGGTGTTCATGTCGCTGTCGGTTTCGATCTGCCCGCTGGTCCCGATGTCGGCGAGAATCATGCCGTATTTTTGCAGGGCCGTCAAGAAGATCTGTGCGGTCGGGCTGAATACCTGGACGGTGCCAGCGGCGCCGGAGCCAGGACCTCCGAAGGTGACAGTTGGATTCACGCATCCCGCGCCAGGATTATTGATAACGATAGAGGAAACCGATCCGCCGGTGATCATGGCGGTGGCCGATGGCGCCGTCTGGCATCCGGCAAACGTTGCTTGAGGCGAAACGGTGTACCCGCTGCCCCCCGATGTCACGCTTGCGGTGAAGATCCCGGAAGGTACCAGGCTGCTCTTCAGCCGGAACCGCGCGCCTAGTGGAGGCGCTGTCTGCACTGTGCTGCCGTTACTTCCGGTGGCGGGCCACAGATGGGTCCCAGAGTAGATACAGCCGGTACAAAGCGTGAATCGCATCGCATGATTGATGGCTCCCGCTTTCACCTCGCTGAGATGCACCGTTAAAGGTGTAAGAGGAAGTCCCGCCGCATCCGTTGTTCCGCCGGTCGGTTGTACGTAAGACGTCGAAGCGTATTGCCAGCCGCTGTTCGCATTACAGGAGGCGCAGGATGAATTCGGATCGCCTTCCTGGTAAGTCTCATAAAACTGGCAGGTCTGATGGTTTACCGAAACCATGTGATGGTCGTTGTTTCCATCCGTCGGAAATGCACCGCCTTCCCGCTTCCGGTTCGGCCAGGCCGCGATCTGGAAGTTTCCGTTCTCAGACGTCGTGTAATAAAAGAACATTGGCGTCTGAGGGACGGTGTTGTCAATCAGGTTCAGGCCCCAGCTTGGCAGGAAGTTAATTGTCCCAATGAACGATCCCATCCAGGTTGCTGAACTGGCGTGCACCGGCAGACTGTCGATGCGGGTATTAAATACGGAGTCGTTCGGCGTCACAATGCAGCCCGCCCGCGAATTCTGAGCGGGAATGCTGGCCGGGGGATTATAAACAACGCTCGTTCCACTGGCAGTGATGCTGCCGACGCTGCCGGAAGCGAGTGACCAGATTACGGCCTTGCTGGCCGTCAACGTAAGAGGCGAGCCGGCCGCGGTGCTCGGGTTGGCCGGGGTGATCGTTGCTCCGGACGTCGAGGCAAGGGCCGTTCCAGTTCCTGAAAGTGAAATCGTATGCGGAGACGTGGTGGTGTTGTCCACAACCGCAACGGTGGCGGTCTCCGTTCCGGTTACCGCCGGTGTCAGCGACACCGCAATGGTGCAGCTTGCGCCGCTGCCCAGAGAGGATCCGCAATTGTTGCTCGTCCAAAAATCAAGAGAGTTCGTGCCGCTGAGTGTAACCGCTGAAATCGTGATCGGCCCGCTTCCACTATTTGAAAACACAATGGCTTGCGAGGGCGTCGTTGTTCCAACAGTCTGCGCGCTGAAGGTCACACTAGACGGCGAGAAGGAAGCCGAACCAGAGCCTGTCGTAGTCCCTCCCCCGGTCGTGGTGCCCCCGCCGGAAGATGTGCCGCCGCTCTGAATCGTCCATGTGTTGGCCGCTGTGCAGCCGTACAGATTGGATCCCGCCGCCGCCGCGCTGCTGAAGAAGAGCTGCCCCACCTGGCATGTGACGGGCAGTGAAGTTCCCACGGTCACCGGCCGTGTGAACGAGAGATTGGAAAAGTCGGCATTACGCCCCTGCGTGCCGAGATTCAATTGTGTAATCTGAGAAAAGGCTGGAGCCAGGGCAAAGAGCATCCCAACGATGACCTTCCTCCCTACCAGCCTTTCCGATTTGCGTACGGCGTTACGCGGACCGACGCCGATGAGACTGTTGTTTTGAGACAGCGACAAATCGTACTCCTTTCGGTTTCCATTGGAAGCCGGAAAAAGTCCGGGCGGTCTTGGGAGGGCTTATATCGTTGACCAGGAAAGGGTAAGAAGCCATTTTGACTTCTGTGATCACCCCACGCCGGTCTCGCTTTGGCCACAATCTACCGCCCTCAAGCTTCTACCAGCTCCTTGGACAAGCTGGCTGGGCATGTTCTTCATGATCACTGCGTTCCTATTCTGGACAAAGTTGCTCAAGGAAAAAGGCAAGCCGGATTGGACTAAACTTTACCTCGAACCGGATCTCTCGGGTCGGCCCCGAATATTTCCTGGCGATCGAATGGATGTTGCTGCTGGTCGCACTGAAGACCGGTTTCCAGTTACGCGAACCCCTCTCCAACGTTCTGGCTGAAATGGCGAAGTGGCTCCTGTTCGGGCATATTTCTGCCGCGCAACATAAATCACTATACGGCTACTAATGAACTACTTGCCGGTGTCACCTGGTCCCTGCATTACGAATGGTTGTTCTATCTCAGTCTGCTGGTCACGGCAGTCATCATCCGCACGGCATATACTCCAGCAAGTCCCTGTTCTGACGTGTGTCTCGAGCGTGCACACGATTCGAGCATTCTTTCACGCCTCGCCGATTCACCATTGGCTCACAATGTCCGCCGCCTCGGTCTTGCTGCTCGCGATAGCCACTGCCACCCATGTATGTGTCGAAAAACCAGGGATCGAGCTTGGAAAGGGGTAGCAGGTACCTTGCGAAGCTTCGCAAAAAGAACTTCCCTGGTCTCACGGCCTTCTCGCGAGTCTAATGCAACGGCCGCCTAGTCGCGACGGAAAAGAACGTCCATGCGGCGTGTCGGCCGGTCTTTTAGCGGAACCAACTGCGCCGTCAACGGAGTCTCAAAGTAGTTGTCGAGCGAATCCCCCGGTGTAATCTCCCAAGGCCGCCATCCGTACTCGCTCAGAGTATCCAGCATCGCCTGGACCGACACCAGAGCCGGATTCAACTCCACCAGAAAGTCACACTGCAGCAGCTTCGGCAGGATCGGACGCATGCCTTCCATGACAAGAGCTTCGGCGCCCTCGACGTCGATCTTGATCAAACGGGCCGACTCCACCTCATCGTCAGTGAGCAGATCACTGAGAGGTTTCGCCATCACCGCTTCCTCACCCTCTCCGCTGTCGCGGATAATCGACGCCATCCCGCTGTTGTCTTCCGGCCCCGGGTGCAGAACTACCGAACCTTCCCGGTCAGCAACAGCCGCATGGATCAGCCGGACTGTCTGCGAAGCACCGTTGCGCTCCACGCTTTGTCGTAGCCGTTCAAAGGTTGGGCGGAAGGCCTCAATGGCGACCACGCGCCCCGTTTTCCCTACCCGGCTCGCTCCGAACAAGGTGAAGTAACCGATGTTGGCGCCAATGTCGATGAACGTGTCCCCTGCCCGCAGACAATCGGCGATGACAGCCTCAACCTGGGGTTCCCAGCATCCAAAGTAATAGACGTAACGCTGCAAAACATCAGCCGTCGTACCGGAAAACACGGCTCCGAAATTAGCCTTCTCCACGAAGGGAAAAGCTCGCCACTCCAGCCGGCCTTGAATGAACCGGCGCCAAATTGTCCGTCGAAAACTCGGTACCGTTCGCAGAGCCGTGCGAGCAATCGGAATCAGTGCGGAAGCGATCTGCTGATTGAATGCACTTGCCATCAGACCAAACCATTCTACAGTGCTAGGACTAAATTCGCCTGCATCAAATTGCTGTCTGGAACGTAACCCGTACGGGTCATGACTAGTTTGATCGAAAAGTACTGTTCTCCGGTACTCCATGAAACACAATTCGTAAAGATGCAATCAATCTCGACGACGAGAGCTGGACCTGGATGAGGAGTCTCCACTTATGAGCAAGATCAATGAAGAAAAACGGGACGAAATCCCCGGCGCGGAGTTTGCGTTCCCAAAGCAGCGGAAAGAGCCGCTGCACGACGCCGCTCATGTGCGGAACGCCATTGCCCGTTTCAACCAGGTCGAAGGCGTCACGAACCAGGAACGCGACGAAGCTTGGGCTCGCATCAAGCACGCCGCCTCCAGGTTCAATGTCGAGCTACACGAATCTAGTTGGCACGAACTCACGCACCCGACAAAGAAGTAATTCGGATGCGTGATTTATTCAATCGCGGCACTTCCGCGTCTCACCGCGCCGGCTAGTTTCGAATTAGCTTGCCGGGTTTAACGGGAGCGGAGCCTTGCACGCCTGTTCCAGAGCGTCATAAGCGTCTCTCGGCAATCGCCGCTGCCACCGGCAATCCTGATCACGGCGGGGCCAACCTGCCAACATTCTTCACGACTCCACCCGCACAGGCGAAGCAGCTTAATATCCAGCAGCTATATCACTTGGTCCTGGAACTCGACCGTCGTCGCACATCCATTGGAGTTTCATGCCCATCATTCAGTCCCAATCCTTGATCAGCTGGCCCATCCATAGCTAAAGTCATTGCCTGGGCACAATCGACCTGTTCCGAATTGGCTTCGAACGGTAAAACCTATCGAAAGAAGCTCCGCACTCGCATCCGCTGCAGCACAACCAGCATGCGTCTGAAGAACAACGTATCTCCGGAAGTCAGGATTTCCTCCGCGTAATCCAGAGCTTCATGTGCGAACAGCAGTATGCCGCTGACATAGCAGATCCCTCCCACAACCGTCGTGCTGAGCAGCCTCGCCCAAGGACTTGCAACGGAAAGGTGGGTCAGCAGCAGCATCCACCCAAAACAACAAACGGCCATCGCGACGGTCACCAGGAATTGAGGCGCCAGCGCGGCCGCGAAGTCTCGCAGCCTCAGGCCAATCAGCCGGAACGGAACTGCGAAACACGGAATCGCCAGAATGCCCCAGTTTGCCAGCGCATAAGCCACCGCGACTCCGATAGACCCGTAGCGTACGCCGGCAACAAATGCCAGTACGCAGGCGCCTAGCGTGAACAGGCTCCAGCGAAACATCCAGTCTGTCCGGCCTTTGGCCTGATAGATGATTCCAACGGTAGTTTGTACCGACTGAAGCATCCCGACGACCGACAGAATCTGAAAGATCGGTATGGTAGGAATCCATTTCGTCCCCAAAACGGCCCTGATAAGAGGATCCGCCACCACACCCAGGCCAGCCATAACGGGAAAAGTGATCAGCGCCGTCAGCATACAGGCGCGGACGTACGCGCCGCGGAATCGCTCATTGTCGTGCTGGATACGAGCGAATGCCGGAAACAGCACCGAGGCGATCACTGAACTGATGTTCTGGATCGGTGTCAACATCAGGTTGTAGGCCATCTGGTAATAGCCCAGCTGAACGTCCCCGAGAACGCGGCCCACAATCAGGTTGTCCGAGTTGCGGTACGCGTAATTGACCAGCCCGTTTGCAGAAAGATGGGTGCTGAAGCGGGCGATGGAGCGAACTTCTTCCCCGTTGAACTCCAGCCGTGGCCGGAACGAGGACCCCATCCAGTAGCCCGCGCTGGAAACGGCGGCATTGGTGACGCTTGCAAACACCAGACTCCAGACGCCCAGCCCTCCCAGTGCACCGGTCAGCGCAACGGCGTAACTCGCCGCAGAGGCGATCAGATCGGTCAGGGCAATGGCTTTGAACGACATCTCCCGGGTCAAAATAGCGTTCTGCACGACCCCGCAGGATGCGAGAAACAAGGCCAGAGCCAGCCATACCAGAACGGCAGTCAGCTTCGGCGCATGAAAGAACGCCGCCACCAGGGGCGCGGTGATAACCACCAGCGCCGACAGTAGTAAGCCGAAGCCCACATTGATCCAAAAAAGACTGGAAAGAAGAGATCTTGTGACCGTCGGCCGCTGAACAATGGCCACCGCCGTACCCAGATCACGAAAGTTGGCAATAAAGTTCGTCACGATGACAGCCATGCCCATCAGCCCGTAAGCGCTGGGGCCAAGCAGTCTCGCAACGGTGGCGACAGAAGCAAACGTCAAAGCCTGTTTGCCGACGGTAGAGATGCCGGACCACGCAGTCCCGGCAATGGCGCGTTTTGTCAGGCCCGAGCGCTTTGGTTCAGTTTCGGCGGTCATCGCGACCCACCTGAAAAAGAGAGTCGATTCCCATATCGGCCGAAATCCTGCCGATAAGAGAATTCAGGATGTGCAAGCGGGTCTAATCCTGGGGGAATGGATAAACGCCCTTTCCCGTTGTACTGTGGTGTTCGGAACGTCTCTTGTCAAAGTTTAAACCAAATAGCAGGAATAACTCCCCGGCAAGGGAACGCACTCTTTTCCCGCCGAGGTCCGCAAACCAACCCTGGTCCCCTGTTCTAAGCGGAACCACCCTTGTGCAGGCTACGCCTGACGTTCACGGAAACGCTGCGCCTGAAGAAGATATCCCGGCGAATGTCTTCCAAAAAGTGGGGTTCACCGCGGCTTTGTTGTTTGTTTTCTTCCGCTTCAGCTTTGCTCACGAATTCATCGCGGCCAAGTTCCACTTCAACACTCACCTTATCATCATTTTGGGCGGCCTCTCGTACCTTTGCTGTATCATCTCCGGCCAGCTCTTTCGGGCTTTTCGGGAGAAATCCACCTGGCTTTGGGTAGCCTTCACCTGTTGTATGTGTCTGGCGACGTCCACCAGTTTCTGGAGAGGCGGCTCGCTCCCCATCCTCAGCGACTATTTACAAACAGTTTTTCCCGTGGTCTTCATGATCCCGGCGTTAACCTTAACTCGCGATCAGATAAAAAAGATGGTTTGCGCCATCGGAATCGCCTGTATCGTTACCGCCCTGCTCGGAGTCCTGAATGACGACTTCAAGACCGGGCGTATGAGCATCGATGCGGCCGGCAGCGACATTCAGGACCCGAATGACTATGCGGCCCACCTCATTCTCATGATGCCGGCGCTTGTTTACCTGACTTTACGCCCCAAACGTTCAATCATCTGGAAAGTCGTAGGCGTGGCTTCGCTAGCTATTTGCTTCATGCAGATTCTCAGCACCGGCTCTCGCGGCGGGTTCGTCAGCCTGGCCTTGACCGGTCTGTACATCGCCTTCATCGGCTCCAAGCGGGTCAAGACCGCGATCTTCATTGGAGTTCCCATTCTGGGACTGCTGATCACGCCCTTTGTGCCGAAGGAGTCGCTCACCAGGCTGGGTACCATTTTCTCGAATTCTTCCTCCGCCGATCCCGAGAATGAGGCGGAAGGCTCCAGCCAGGCACGCCTTGCCTTGCTGCGGGCAAGTTGGGAAGCTACCCTGGAACACCCTCTGCTGGGCGTTGGTCCGGGAATCTTCATGGATTATCAGGCCAATTCGGCCCGAGACAACGGCCAGCGTGGCATGTGGCACGTCACGCACAATGCCTATACCCAAGTTTCCAGCGAATGCGGTCTGCCCGCCCTGATCCTTTATATAAGTGCGCTTGGCGCGACTATGTTTTCTCTCCGGAAAGTCAGCAAAGCAGGCGATGCGGAACTGGCGCTTTTGGCCCGTTTCATGAGCGTCATGATTGTAGGCTTTTCTGTTTGCATCATCTTTCTTTCTCTGGCGTATAACGTCCACATCCTTATTCTGAGCGCCTTGGCGGTCTCCCTGAAACTGCGATCCATCCGTGATGGAACCTGGAATGACGGAACCTGGA
>CBAAAA010000088.1:10721-12442 GCA_964658695.1 uncultured Solirubrobacteraceae bacterium
GCAAGGGCAGTCTCAAGAATCAACAACGCCGCAGGCGATCTCATAGTACTTACGATGGAAACCATCGACAAGCCTGTGACGACGGAAAGCGCCGCGCCGCCGCCGCCGGAACGTAAACCGGTTCCTGTCCTGTTAATGGTTAGGGAACTCGGGCTTGGAGGGATCGAGCGGGACGTCACGAAACTGGCCCTGCGAATCGATCGAACCCGCTTTACTCCATTTGTCGCCACCTATAAGCCATACGGACCGCGTTATGAGGAGCTCCGGCAAGCCGGCGTTCCGGTTCTTCACCTCAGTTTTCCGTCGCTGTTATCGGTGGCCGCGATCCGTGCCGCGGCGCAATTCGCCTCCTTTATCCGCAAACACCAGATCAAGATTGTTCATGCATTCGATCCCATCTCGGTCTTTGCTGTACCGCTCGCCCGCCTGCTCCGGGTGCCCGTGGTTCTCTCCAGCCAGCTCGGCCATCGCGAACTCCACGACCCCCGTACCCGCAAGCAGCTAGCCTACGTCGACCGTTGGTCACAGCTGGTCGTCGTGAACTGCGAAGCGTTACGCACTCATCTCAGCACCGGTCATTCGGTTCCTGTCGATCGCATTGCGCTCTGTTACAACGGGGTCGAAACCAGAGAGTTCTTCCCATCCCCGGTGCAACGCCTCGGTCCCGTGGCAGGGGCGCCGCTCGTGATCGGAGCCGTCTGCGTCCTGCGCCCCGAGAAGGGCTTAGATCTACTTCAGACCGCTTTCGCTGGTGTCCGTCATCTTGTACCCGGGGCCAAGCTGCTCATCGTCGGAAACGGGCCTGAATTGGGCCGGCTCCAAGCCCGCGCCGAAGAACTGCGCCTTGGTCAGGATTGCATTTTCCAACCTGCTGTGGCCTCCGTCGCCCCAGTCCTCCGGTCCATCGACATATTCGTCTCTGCCTCACATTCTGAAGCGTTCTCAAACGCTCTCCTGGAGGCTATGGCCTGCGGCTGTTGTGTGATCGGATCCCGCGTCGGGGGTACCCCTGAACTGATCGGCGAAAACGAGCGTGGCCTGCTGTTTACCAACGGAAGCAGTAAAGATCTGGAAGAGAAGCTCGCCCGCCTGATGCTGAATCCCGGCCTCAGCCGCACTCTCGCCGCACGTGCCGCCGAATTTGCCAAAAACACTCTTTCCATGGAACAGAATGTAGAGCGAACCTCCCAAATCTACACTATGTTGCTGGACCGAAACCATGTACCGCACTGAAACGGAACGCTCAAATTGACCCAGGATCCCGATCGGACCTGCCTGGCGGTGATCGCTGGGGCAAGGCCAAACTTCATGAAGGTCGCGCCGCTGATGCGGGCCTTCTTGTCGGACCCGCAGATCCGTCCCGTTCTGATTCACACCGGACAGCACTATGACGAGAACATGTCCGGGCGTTTCCTCCGCGAACTCGGCATTCCAATGCCCGACCATCACCTGGAAGCCGGGCCTGGAAGCCACGCTCAACAGACCGCCGAAATCATGAAGCGGCTGGAGCCTGTGTTCCTGCTCGAAAAGCCAACCGCGATGGTGGTCGTTGGCGACGTGAACTCCACTGTCGCCGGGGCGCTGGTCGCCTCCAAACTAGGCATCAAAGTGGTGCATGCGGAAGCCGGGCTCAGAAGCTTCGATCGCACTATGCCGGAGGAGATCAACCGGATCGTCACCGATGCCATCTCGGATCTCCTGCTGATTACCGAAGAGAGCGG
>CBAAAA010000089.1:0-12417 GCA_964658695.1 uncultured Solirubrobacteraceae bacterium
GAATTCAAGACAGGTTCAGACGCTCGAGGGTTCTATTCATTTCCGACCGTTCCGGTGGGCCACTATGATTTGACGATTGAAGCGACGGGGTTCCAGAGCCAGAAGAAGACAAATGTTGCGGTTGACGCGGATGCGGCGCTGAGCGTGGACACAGCGCTTCAGATCGGACAGCAATCCTCTGAGGTGACGGTTACGGGCGAAGCAGCCGCGGTTTCCACACAGGTGGATACGGTTGCTACTCATCTGGGCGAGGTGGTGTTGGCGCAGCAGATCGAAGCTCTGCCTCTCAATGGGCGGAGTTATACGGATTTGCTGGCGATTCAGCCGGGCGTCAGTCCAGTCACTACACTGACGCCGACGTCCGTCATCATGGCCGGCGTTACGGGGACCATCAATCCTTCGGGCGATTTGAATCCCGGGAACGTTTCGATCGATGGGCAGCGCGAATCGGCGAACGGATTCATGGTGAATGGGATCGATGTACAGGAGCACATGAACGGAGGAACTTCGATCATCCCCAATCTGGACTCCATTGAGGAGTTTCGGGTCCTCACGAACAACTTCGATCCGGAGTACGGCAACTACAACGGTGGAATGGTGAATGTCGTGACCAAGTCTGGCAGCAACTCCTTTCACGGCGATGCATTCGAGTTCCTGCGGAACACGGATCTGGACGCGAGAAACTTCTTCGACAGTACACGCGGCGCGTTCCGGCAGAACCAGTTTGGAGGCACGGTTGGGGGACCGATCAAGAAAGACAAAGTGTTTTTCTTTACCGATTATCAGGGCACGCGGACAACGGAAGGCATTTCGTCTCCGGTCACTTCTGTTCCCTCGTTTCAGGACCGTGCCGGGGATCTCAGCGACATCGCGAGCAGCTTAACCGGCACTGTGAGCGGACCGTACACTGCGCAACTCCTGAGCCAGAAATTCGGATATCCGGTGTCAGTGGGGGAACCATATTACACCTCAGGATGCACGAACTCGGCGGCTTGTGTGCTGCCGAACGCGGTTATTCCCACGGGTGCCTGGTCATCACCAGCATTGAATTTGCTGAAATACATTCCGCAGCCGAATATCGGCTCGAACCTTTTTTCCACCGCGGCGTATCCAGAGACGGTGCGAGACGATAAAGGGGCGGGCAGGTTCGACGCCAACACGCGGTTCGGGACCTTTTACGGTTATTACTTTATAGACGATTATCAGTTGGACAATCCGTATCCTGGCGGGCAGGGCGGAGCGAGCGTACCCGGATTCGATGCTTTGACCATTGGCCGCGCACAGCAGTTTACGATGGGCAACACCAAAATTCTGAGTTCGACTGCTGTCAACGAATTTCGCATCGGTTTTCTGCGGAACGTGAACAACATCGGGCAGCCACGCGGAGGCACGGGCATCAGTCTCCAGTCGCAGGGCTTCGTGACCGGCGTGGGTACGCCCGGTATCGTGGTGCAGGCGCCGCAGTTTGAAGGGGTAGAGAACATCGTCTTTCCTTCCTTTGTCATGGGCGTTCCCATCACCAACGTGGACCAGTGGAATAACACGCTTTATCTAAGCGATACGCTCTCGAAGGTCGTCGGGAGGCACACATTCAAATTCGGCGGCCAGTTTCACTTCGATCAGGTGAATGAGAATCCGAACGCTACGTTCAACGGAACCTTCAACATTGACGGAACGCAAACCGGTTCGCCTTTGGCCGATTTTCTGCTGGGGTTTCCGAGCAACTTCACGCAGACGACCGGGCAGCGTTTCTATCTGCGCAACCATTACGCCTCAGCTTTTGCGGAAGACAGCTGGCGGGCACGAAGCAATCTCACATTAAACATAGGCGTACGTTGGGACCTGATCGAGCCATGGTCCGAGAAATATAACAACATCCAGACGATTGTTCCGGGCGAGCAGTCGGTGCTCTATCCAAACGCCATGCACGGTCTGGTAGTTCCGGGCGACCCAGGGATTCCGTCGACGATCTCACCGACGCAGTATCACAACTTTGCTCCGAGGGTCGGGATCGCGTACTCGCCAAGCTTCGATGATGGAATTTTAAAGATGCTTTTCGGTGAAGGAGGGAAGAGCAGCATTCGGGCCAGCTATGGGATTTTCTACACGGCGTTTCCCGGATTGACGGCGGGCATCATGTACGGGGTGCCTCCCTTCGGATACAACTATCTGAGTTCGTCGCCACCATTGTTCGCCACGCCGTTCATCAATGCGTCGAACGGGACGGAGAATATCGATCCGTTTCCGCTGAATTTCCCGCCGCACAACATTTCCACCAAAAACCCGTATACAGGGTTCGATTTTGCGGCGGTGACGCCGATCAGCGCGGACCCGTATTTTTATTACCGCAACAACGTCTCTTATACCGAGAACTACATGTTCTCGATCCAACGGCGGATTACGGCAAGGGCTCTCTTCACGGTGAGTTATGCGGGGAACCAGGGGCACCATCTTCTGGTGTTGCTGCCGGCGAACGTGGGCAATCCGGCGTTGTGCCTGAGCCTCAGCAAACCCAGCGAAGCCGCGCCGGGGACCGCGACGTGCGGACCTTTTGGGGAAGACGCGGCTTATACTTCGGCGTCCGGCCGGACGTATCAGGGAACACGGGTTGGCTTGGGATCGAACTTCGGGTCGATGACGGCTCAAAAGACAATTGGGAATTCCGATTACAACGCTCTCGAAGCCAGCTTTCGCTGGACTCCGGGCAACCGGTCGAGCATCCTGCTTGCCTATACTTACTCCAAATCGATCGACCAGGCCTCGAACCTGGGCGAGCAGATTAATCCTTCTAACGAGCGCCTGACGCGTGTCACTTCATCATTCGATATGACACATAACTTCGTGGCGACTTACAACTATCTAATTCCCTTGGATCGGTTCTTCCGCCCGAGCCGGCTCACGGAAGGGTGGAGTATTTCGGGGACCACGAGGTTCAGCAGCGGGCTTCCGGTGACTCTGTTCGATGATTCGGACCGATCGCTGCTAGGGACGCTCGGGGACGGAGTGAATAATCAACTGCTGGACACGCCGCAGGTGGGATCAGGGCCGCTGGATATCAATACGAATCCGCGAAATGGCCGGCCGGAATTCAATACCAGCCTCTTCGCACCGGAGACGCTTGGGCAGCTTGGCAATGCCGCACGCCGCATGTTCTTCGGACCAGGAATTGAGAACTTCGATATGCAATTGAGCAAAGCGGTGAGGGTCACGGAAGGAAAGAGCCTTGACATCCGGATCGAAGCTTTCAATGTGTTCAACCACGCGCAGTTTTACGG
The DNA here is from genome assembly GCA_964658695.1 of uncultured Solirubrobacteraceae bacterium. Taxonomy (GTDB): domain Bacteria; phylum Acidobacteriota; class Terriglobia; order Bryobacterales; family Bryobacteraceae; genus Bog-105. The sequence goes on from CBAAAA010000089.1 coordinate 3,276, forward strand.
CCCGGCGTCAGTGGCCGGCGAGGTCAACGACCCGAACTTCGGGAGCGTCGTCAGTGCGGCTGCGCCACGGCTGGTTCAGGCTGCTGTGAAGTTTCATTTCTGAGGGGCGGGGCACTGGGATTGGTGAAGCCACACAGAAGGTAGCGAACGCTTACGCAGCGTTGATCTTGGCCGTTCTTCGTGGATATGGCGCAACAGGAGGCACGGCGATCCACGCGACACGGGTCACACAGAAGCTCGCCTCGCCGTAGCCTGAAGATCCGTCAGCAGACGCTGGAACGCCCTCTGACAAGAGTCGTGGTCCTTCCAGTTGCTGAAGTCGGGGATGAAGTACTCGCGGATCTCCCGGGCTGAATCAATGCCGATATCCGCATCGAAGCACTTCCATTGCGAGATGGAGTCAAACGACGCAATGGTGATCGGAAAGAGCTTCTTGCGGTTTTCCTGTTTCTCGCGGATGCGAGCATTCGCTATCTCAGTTTTGACCCAGTCACTGATCATGCTGGCCGGCGACAGGACCAGCAGCAGCTTTTGATAAAGCCGGATAGCCTCATCGATTTGTTCGTCCCGCTTGCGCCCGCCTTGCAATTTGTGGGGAGCGAACTCGCTGTCCACAACCCATTCAAGGTGCGTCGCGCCGCTCGGCCCGGTAACTTTCGCCGTATAGACGGTGGGATCGCGGCGAACCCATCTGACGCTATAACCAGCTTGTTCAAGTGTCTGCGCATCGCTCGCGGCGGCGGCGGCGGCGCGTTCCTCCCGGCCATGGAAAACATCGATGTCGCCGGAATAGCGCGGCACATCCCGGTTCAACGTGCTGGCTCCGACAACATCGCTTTCCAGATCGCGGTGCGAGGCGAGAAGCCGGAGTATATCGCTCTGGATTTTATAGAGCGGCACGGCAGGAGACAATCCAAAGGCGATCGGTTAAGGCACCGGCGGCTGGGGTGGCGGACTACCTTGACCTGACGGACCTTTCGTCGGCGCAGACCATCCTCAAAATTTAGAACTGCGCAAGTTCCTCCAGCGAACGGTCAAGCTGGTCAGCCGGGAGCTTTTTTTCCGCGCCGATGTGTACGGCTTCCTCAAGCAGAGTCGCAGTGCAGGCTTCCGGGTTGAGACCGTGTGCCGCCGCCTGGCGCGTCAATTCCGCCTGCGCTTCCGGCTTTATATTGATGATGATTGATCATAGCCAACTTCTCTGTTGCCCCTGCCCTGCCTGTTTTCAATCAAGTATAGAGATCATCTGGCTTAAGCTAAGCCGAAACCATAGAACCAGCGGTTGCGGTGTCCAGCTTTGTGTCGCTTTTCACCTCGTCAGTAATTACTTCAAACTTTGTCAAACGCGTGCCGCCGAAGGAAGTCGTAATGGCTACATCGGCGGCATCGCGGCCTGTGGCCATCAGAATCCTTCCGATACGAGCTCGATTATGCCGCGCATCAAAAGCCCACCAGCGCCCGTCCAGATAGACTTCAAACCAGGCGCTGAAGTCCATCGGCGTATCGGACAGCGGAACCCCGATGTCACCCAGATATCCGGTTACATAGCGGGCCGGAATGTTCATCGCGCGGCAGAACGTGATGGCCAGATGTTGAAAGTCGCGGCACACGCCCAGGCGTTCCAGATAGACATCCAATGCCGTCTTGGTCGACCGCGCGAAGCTATATCCAAACGTCACTTTCTGATTGACCCAGGTACAGATGGCGCGCACCCGTTCCCAGCCGGGCGAAGTCTGGCCGAAGAGTTCGTACGCGACGTTAGATAGCAGATCGACCTCGCAATAGCGGCTCGCTAACAGAAAGCGGAGCGTCTCGGTCGGCAGCTTCTCGACAGGAATCTGCTGTGCGGTCGGCTCCTCGGGATCCAATTCCCCGGAGTCCCGGATGAGTGTGGACGTATGGAAACGGAATGTTCCCGGCTGCGCCAGCACGCGCACGCAGATGTTACCGAAGCTGTCGCTGTAGGTCTCCCGGTTGACGTCCGGCTCTACCTGCACCACATCCGGCTCCCGCAGATCCTGGACCCGCGATGGATGCACATTGAGAAGCGCCACGATGGGAGTCGGGCCTGGTACGTCAAAACGGATGTCATAACCTAATCGGATCAGCATTGTTCCCTCACCATCATGTTGAGTTTACTTGGGCGGCCAGCCGCGTAGAGGCTCGGAACAGACAGGGTCCTGATTCGCTCGTAACGCCAGTGTAGCCGAACGGTCTGGCTGCCTGTCGAAAGAAAAACCTCCCCATCACAAAAAATGGGCGACGACCGAAATTATGGACTCGGTAACCGACATTTCAATTCCTTTAAATTTGTTGCGAGGCAACGTTATACTATTGAGGAACTTGCGCAGGACGGGCACGGGGTCAGACGCGGCGCTCGAAGGCTGAGCGGGTTCCTCCGCTGTTGGCGGCTCGCAGCCAACCTTGCGCAATTGAGTTAGTGAACCGAGCTTGTTCCGAGTCGAAAAGCCATCGGGGAAGGAACCTTCGGACATGGCCACCATCCCGTCATCCACGGGGAACTTAAGCTTCGATCCGTTTGCCGGTTACCAGATAGACACTGCCTACGACGAGATGTTCGAAGCGGAGGGCATCACGCGGCCGCAGTATGCAGACCTGCAACAGAGGCTGCAGAGCGTTTCCATTGAGGATCTGCGCCGCAGCAAACAGGAAGCGGATGTATCCTTCTTCAACCAGGGAATCACGTTCACGGTCTACGGGAAGAACGAAGGGACCGAACGCATCTTTCCTCATGACCTGCTGCCCCGTATCATCACAGCGGGCGAGTGGCAGACCATTGAAGACGGACTGACGCAGCGCATCACGGCGCTGAACCTCTTTTTGAAAGATCTGTATCACGAACGCCGCATTCTGCGCGACGGCATTATCCCCGGCGAGATTATCTACACTTGTAAACACTTCCGGCGTCAAATGCGCGGCGTTAAAGTCGCCCGCGATGTTTATGTCAGTGTCTGCGGAACCGATCTGATTCGTCTTCCGAGCGGGGAGTTCGTGGTGCTGGAAGACAATCTGCGCGTGCCGAGCGGTGTGTCCTACATGCTCACCAGCCGCAAGGTGATGAAGCAGACCTTTCCCATGCTGTTTCGCCGCTACGGTGTGCGGCCGATTGAGCATTACAGCCAGGTTTTGCTTTCTACCTTGCGATCGCTAGCGCCGGAGGGACGATCCAATCCGACCATCGTCGTGCTGACTCCCGGGGTTTACAACTCGGCCTACTTCGAACATTCGTATTTGGCGCGCCAGATGGGCATTCAGCTGGTGGAGGGGCGTGATCTGGTTGTGCACGACAACCTGGTTTACATCAGAACGACCTCGGGGCTGCAGCGAGTGGATGTGATTTACCGCAGAGTGGATGATGATTTTCTGGATCCGCTGGCCTTCCGGCCCGATTCGGCGCTGGGCGCAGCTGGGCTTTTTAACGCTTATCGTTCCGGCAATGTTGTGCTTGCCAATGCGCTGGGAACAGGAGTCGCCGATGATAAAGCGATTTACGCCTATGTACCGAAAATCATTCGCTATTACCTGCAGCAGGACCCGATTCTGAACAACGTCGAGACGTTACTCATGTCGAACGAACAGGAACGGCGGCAGGTGGTTGAGAATCTGGACAAATACGTTGTGAAAGCGGTAGGAGAATCGGGTGGATACGGCATGCTGATCGGACCGCACAGCACCAAAGAGCAGCAGGAAGAGTTTCGCCGTCAAATTCTGCACGACCCGCGCAACTACATTGCGCAACCCACGCTGGCTCTTTCCACCGCGCCATGCTTTATGGAGGACGGTCACATTGAGCCGCGGCATGTGGATCTCCGGCCGTATGTTTTATTCGGGGAAAAAGTAACGGTGGTGCCGGGAGGGCTCACGCGAGTGGCTCTGCGGAAGGGATCGCTGGTCGTCAACTCGTCGCAGGGCGGCGGTTCCAAAGATACCTGGGTGTTGCAGAACTAATCGCCATGGGAACGTCAATGCTCTCGCGGGTGGCCGACAGTATGTACTGGATGAGCCGCTACTTTGAACGCGCCGACCACTGTGCGCGCGTGCTGGAAGCAAATTACAACCTGATGCTGAATCCGTCGAAGGTCTCGACTGAGCAGCGCTGGCTGCGCATTGCTGCTTGTCTCGGCTTTCCATTGGACCCAGCCATCGGAGATCCTCAGGTGGCAATGGCGAGAATGACTGGTGACGCGGAGAGCCGCTCGTCGATTGTTTCGTGCATCACCTCTGCCCGCGAGAACGCCAGCCAGGTGCGCGAGCAGATTAGCGCCGAGATGTGGGAACGCTTGAATCAGCTTTATCACGAGACTACGCAGTCGGGACTTCGCGTTCAGTCCGATGCCAGTCCCTTGCGCCTGGTTACGAACGTGCGAGAAGGTTCTTACCGCTTCCACGGCGTTACCGATCAGACCATGAACCACGATGAAGGCTGGCAGTTTATTCAGTTCGGCAAGTACATGGAGCGAGCCTGCGCTATCTCGATTCTGCTCGACGCCCATTTCTCGGCCGGCATCCCGGATGACGATCTGGAGTGGGTCGGACTGCTTACGAGTTGTTCCGCTTTTGAATCCTATTGCAAGGTGTATACCGCGGATTTCAGTCCCGATCGAATCGCGGAGTTCCTGCTGTTGAATGCGGAGTTTCCGTACACGGTTCGTTATGCGGCGGAGAGAATGCTGATTGCCCTGGACGCGATTGCAGAGGCATCGGCCATTAACAAACCGGTGCGCATCGAACGTACCGTTGGGAAGCTTCGCGCCTCGCTTGCTTACTCGCCCATTAAGGAAATCATGTCGCGCGACCTGCATGAATTCCTGCACGGTGTCATTGAACAATGCCGGCACCTTCACGCCGCTGTTCACGAGCTCTACATTGATTACCCGATTGAATCGGCTTTTGAGGCTTGATGTTTTACGCGATCCGGCATTTCACACGTTATCGATATAGCCGTGCAGTGTGGCAGAGCAACATGGAAGTGCGCATGCATCCGAGGAGCGAGAACACGCAGCGCTGCTTTACGTTCCAGCTGTCGGTGAGCCCGCGCGCCCGCATTTTCGCGTACAACGATCACATCGGCAACATCGTTCACCATTTCGACATTCCCGAGGCGCACCGGCAGCTTACCATCATTGCCGACTCGCTGGTGGATGTGGACGAGCCGCTGGAGATGCCCAGCTCCCTTGGCTCGAATGCATGGACGGATCTGGACGAAATGATCGAGCGCGATGACTACTGGGACATGCTGATGCCCAGTCACTTTGCCCGCAGCTCGCCGGAACTCGAAAGCCTGGCAAGAGAGATCGGCGTGGATAGCCGTTCGGGAGACCCGCTGCAGTTGCTGCTCCAGATGAACAACGGACTCTACTCCGCTTTCGATTATGTGAAGCAAAGCACCACGGTCGATTCTCACATTGAAGAAGCGCTGCGCTCGAGACAGGGTGTCTGCCAGGATTTCGCGCACATCATGATCTCGATGGTGCGCAATCTGCGGATCCCATGCCGTTACGTCAGCGGCTATCTTTGCCATGATGCGTCACACGACGACCGGTCTACAGATGGGGCAACCCACGCCTGGGTGGAAGCGCTGCTGCCCGATCTTGGCTGGGTGGGATTCGATCCGACGAATAACCTGCTGGCGGAAATGCGGCATATTCGAACCGCCACCGGACGTGACTATGCGGATGTTCCTCCCACCATGGGAACGATGAAGGGTTCGGGCGCCACCGAGTTGCAGGTGCGCGTTCGGGTGACGCCATCGGAAGCGGTGCTGCCGCCGGATCAGGAGTTTGCGGCCGATGAGGAATGGTCGCGCTTCCTTGAGAAGGATCACGAGGCGGAACAGATTATTCACGCTCAGCAGCAGCAGCAACAGTAAGGGACGGCAAACCTAAGCCTTTACCGCCTGCTGTTTAACCGCATCCCATTTCAGATACTGCCGCTTACGAAATGACTCGACCGACATCTCACAGACCACCACACCATAGAGACCCAGCATGCAGTCGCAGTTTAAAGGCTCATTGGATCGTATCGCCGCCATCAGATTGCGATGGTGCAGTGTCACATCCTCCGCGCCCTTCTTCTCATATGTAATCGGCTGCATGTCTTTTTCAAACTGCTTTTCCGGCTTGATGGTGAACCCGGTTTCCGTGAAGTAAAGGGTCGCCTTGTGGCCGCGGATCATATGATCGACCTTAACATCGTTTCCCATCGACGAGATCAACTGCATCGTAGGACCTTCAGGATAATCGGCCAGAACGTTGAAGGTATCGGGAATCTCCGCCACGCTGCCGGTGTACGCAAACTTGCCGCCGGTCGCCACCACGTACTCGGGGAAGGTCAAATCCAAAGCCTTGATCAACCTTGTGGCGCGGTGAATGAACAAGTCAGTCGCAATGCCGCCGGAGTAATCCCAGTATCTGCGCCAGCGGAAATAACGCTCCGGATCCCAGTCATGCTTGGGGGCCGGACCCAGCCAGGCCTTCCAATCCAAATTGACCCTTGGTTTGGCATCGGGATCGATCGGGTAGTCGTTACCCGCCCAAAAGTCCTCCTCATAATTCCTGGAATAATCAATCTGCGCCAGCACCACCTTGCCGAGATCGCCAGCCTTCACGTGCTCATGCGCAACCGCGTACGATTCGTCCGACATGCCCTGTACACCGACCTGCAGCTTTCGCCCGGTTGACTTTACCTTTTCAGTAATCTTCTTCGCCTGCTCAGTGGTGTGCGCCATTGGCTTTTCTACGTAAACGTGTTTCCCGGCATCCAGCGCGTCCATGGTCATCTGGAAGTGCCAGTGTTCCGGAACAGCAATCAGCACCCAGTCGACGGATTTATCGTCCAGCACCTTTCGATAGTCGCTCAGCGGCTTGGCACTGGTCAGCTGCGCGGCTATGTCCAGGCGCTTCGAGTAGATGTCGCAGACGTTGACGATTTCAAAGTTGTCCACCTCGCGCGAAGCCACCAGGCTTTTCATGTGCTCGGTCGCCATGCCTCCCGCGCCGATGACCGACATGCGCAGCCGATCGTTGGCGCCAGGGATGGCGGCGTAGCCCCGGGCGGTTAATAAAGGCGCAGCCGCAGCCATCGCGCCCATGAACCCTCTGCGTGAGACCGAACAAGTCATGGAGCGATTGTACGGTACGCGCGTAAGCGCTTATGCGGCGGGAATCCTTAGCCAATTCTAAGACTTCCTTTAGGATCCTGGGGCTACCTTCAGACCGGAGGCCTCGGATTGGAGGCTTGGGATTGGAGGAATGTTATCGTGCCACGTGCCCCGCGAAAACTCCCGCTACCTGAGGATCGTCCGTCCGCTTCAGCAAGTGCCCCCGGTCAGCAACGGCTTGAGCTCACAGTCTTGTTCACGAACGTTCCGGATACGTTGAGAGCTCTTCGCCACGCAACCGGGTTGGCGTTCGATTTGGACGCCTGCATCCACATCCTGGTCCTACAGGTGGTTCCCTATCCTTTACCCATCGATCGTCCACCGGTCGAGCCTGAATTCCGGCTGCGGCAACTGCATGCTCTGTGGAACCAGGAGCGGATTGAGACCGCGATCAAGATTCTTCTTTGTCGCGATGCGCTGTACTGCCTGAGCGAGCAACTGCCTCCGAACTCGCTTGTGGTGATCGGAGATAGAACAACGTGGTGGCCGTTTAGCAGGGAGAAACGCATCGCTCGAAGGCTGAGACGCCGCGGTCACCAGGTCCTGCTGGTCGCCGAGTCCCGGTCGCAACTGGCTTCCGCCGTCTCGCAACAATCATTTTCATAAACTCGTCCTCGTGCAGGGCCCGAAGACGGTCCCGGCATTTGCGAGCCGGTTTTGTGCCATGATTTCTCAGGAGAGTGCCAATGAAGAACTTCTGGGGACTTCTTGTCGGGTCCACCGTCCTGGTGACGGCCGCATTCGCAGCCGAGACGTCGAATCCTCTGAGCGGCGGGCAAAAAGCGATGTACGACATGGTGAGCGCCTCACTGATCAGGGGCGCTGAGAAAATGCCGGAAGAGAACTACGGGTTCAAGCCAACCCCTGAGGTTCGTTCCTTTGCTCAGCTGGTGGGACACGCCGCGGACGCACAGTACATGTTCTGTTCGGCCGCTAACGGAAGCAAGCCGCCCGAACCCAAGATTGAAGGAACGAAAACTTCCAAGGTGGACCTCGTGGATGCACTCAAGGAGAGCGTTGCATTCTGCGACAAGGTGTATTCAGCTATGACCGACGCTGACGGGGCTCAAATCGTCAATTTCCTGGGTCGCCAGGCTGCCAAGCTAAACATACTTTCCTTCAACACGGCGCATTCTGACGAACACTACGGCAATATGGTGACTTATTTGCGATTGAAGAATATCGTTCCGCCGACTAGCGAACGGCAAAATTAGTAGCGCCTAACTCGTTGAGGACCTCGGGAGCGAACAACGCGTTCGGAGGCCAGGCGGGAAGAGTGCGTTAAAGGATGTTATGAGACAGAATAACCGGGCGCATGCGAAAGGGCGAAACTGCTGTATGGCTGTGCCTGACACCTCAACGGAATAGTCTGCACGGTGTGCTCGAAAACGGGCTTATCAACGATCGAGCGATCAAATCCGTCTTAAAAGTAGCGATACGCCCTTAAAGTAGCGATACGCCATCTAAACCAAGCTCCTGCTCCTGGGCAGCGTCAACGCACCTCAGATCGGGTATCATACGGAGTCTAAAGAGTTGGCGCTGACCTATGGCCTTTATCGGGATGTACGCGCTGGACATATTTGTCGGAGGCGTGGTGACTTCGGGTTTAAAAAAATAGATGGCACCGCCGACTTCTTGAAAGCAATGACGGGGATATCAACAGCCGCGGTCAGCGCGGTGTCATCGGGTACATAGATAAATTGAAAGCCCCCACCATCAATCCGAAGAGTTTTTTCATGTCCCCGATAGGTCTGCTTGTGGCCCTGCTTTGGCTCTACTTTCACGCGGTTTTAGGGCAAAGAATGCGCTGATACAGTGAGGCGGCGTGGTTTGCGTTGATCTAGTCACCGTGATCGCGACAGCCCTTGCGTTGCTTCCAGCGTTTCGGAAAATTCGTAGGATGACCGAGACTAACGTCTTATTTTGTAGTACCTTCCGGGACATGGATCAGCCACTCTGATC
>CBAAAA010000090.1:0-5421 GCA_964658695.1 uncultured Solirubrobacteraceae bacterium
GCAGCATTATGAGACGTTGACGGATCTTCCCCAGGAACTGCTCGGCCCGATGATGCGCGTCACGCAAATGCTGGCCGGTGGGGTCCAGACTGCGCTGGAGGCTGAGGGCAGCTTCATCGCGGTCAACAACAAAATCAGCCAGAGTGTTCCGCATCTTCACATTCACGTCGTGCCGCGCAGAAAGCGAGACGGACTGAAAGGGTTCTTCTGGCCTCGACACAAATATGGCAGTGTTGAGGAGCGGGAGACAATTCGCAAAGTGTTAGAGAACTCTATCCGCGCTGTATAAGCTGCACTGAACGTAAGGCCGCCCTTCAGCCGGGGCTTGAGCTTCGCCTGTAACTCATAGTTCTGGGTCAGTCACCCCAATCGACCGGGCATTCACCACTCCCCAGTTCGGAGAAGGCCGCGAGCTCGGCGGTTCGCCCGGCGAAAGGTACTATACATCGTGCTCTTTTGGTCCATGCATCGCCGAAACAATAGGACGCGCTTTGTCGACTAATAACCGCTCTTCAGGCTTTTTTCCGCGTCCTGCCAGGCTAGAACTCAATCCGGGCGCCGACCTGCCCGGTACGGCTGCCTCCGAAGTTTCCACTTCGAGCCTGGGTGATTTGTCCCACGCTGCTACTGGTAAGATCAAGCACCGGGATGTCGAGATTGGTGTGATTCAAGACGTTTGTAAATGATCCCTCTACCCGGATCTTGACCCGCTCTGTCACAGCGAAATATTTCGCAAGCCCGGCATTCCAGTTGACGGTGCCGGGACCGGCGACTGTGCCAATTCCCGAGTTGCCGAAGCGCCCAATCGGCGCCAGTGCGCCTGGATTCCCCGAGCCAATGGTACAAGGCGTCCCCGTCACCCACCCCGGCGTACCCGGACACGGATAGGCGCTAAGGTTGAACCAATCCTGTCGAGTCGGATTGCTCAGATTTCCGTTCGCAACGCGATCTGGAAACTGCGGGCGGCCGATAATACCCGACCCGGTACCAGAAGGATCAGCGCTGCCGCCCGCAATATAGGGCGTCAGGAAGGAACCAGTCTCCCACAGAAACACGCTGCTCAATTGCCATCCTCCGATCGCCCCATCGACCAGCCGATTGATGTGGCCGCCAAACTGCCGCCCTCGTCCGTACGGCAAATCGTAAACCGCGGAGAGAATGAAACGCTGCCGCGGCACTGCCGCAACGTTGCCATACTCCGCCTTCCGGTCATACAAGTCCATCGTGCGCCCACCCGAATTCTCCGATGCGAAAGTGGTTGGGTCCGGACCTTGGTCATCCGAAAGATCATGCGCCAGTGTATAAGCCGCATTGAACGTAAGGCCGCCCTTCAGCCTGTGATTCAGCTCCGCCTGCACTGACTCATAGTTCTGCGTTGCGCCCGTCGATCGGGTATTCACCACTCCCCAGTTCGGAAAAGGCCGCGAACTCAGCGGCTGATCGATGTAAGGAGTTGTCGAGTAAGTCGACTGATTCAGGTTGGGAGACCAGACCAGGTCGCGCGTTCCTGAGCCAATGTATGACACGCGAAGCGCACTCTGGTACCCAAGGTCGCGATCGATGGAAAAGTTCCATTGCATCGAATAGGGATCTTTGAAGTGGATGTCATTGGCCGTCCCAAAATAAGCGGTCCCCAGTGGCGCGATCTGCCCCAACCCTGGAAGCTGCGTGTTCGGCCATTGAATCAGCGGCTGCCCGTTTACAATCGCGTTGTTATAAGTGCGGGTATTCGATTGCAGCGTCCCGGTAAGTGCGTAGTAAATCGATCCCAGTGTCGTCACATCATAAATGTTGAAGCCGCCACGAATTACTGTCTTGTCATTCCCGAACGGTCGCCAGGCAAATCCAAAACGGGGCATGAATCTTCGCGGAGCTGTTCGGAGCGAGTTGTTCAGCCCAGCCTGCGATGCCGAAAGCACCGGTGTGCAAGGTGCGCCGTTTGCCGCCGCTGCGGGGCAAGCGTCGAACGACGCCAGGAATGGAGCTGCCAGCAGTGATGCCGCTCCGTTCGGATAAATTACCGCTCCCGACTTCGGCACCGCCGGATTGAAGTTACCAATGTCGCCGAATGCATCCGTATAGCCAGGGTTGTATTCGAACCGCAACCCGTACTCGAGCGTGAGCCGGTTTGTCACCTTCCAGGAATCCTGCGCGTAGGCGGCATAGTGGTCGCTTCGGCCGTCATTATCGTGCTCCACATTGTCCACAGCGGTCGTCGCCGGAACTCCCAGCAGAAAGTCCGCAAAGCCGCTCCCACTGAAGGTGCCGCTGAATGAGTAGTTGCCGTAATTGTCACCGCCGATAAATCCAAGCGCCGACACCGCCCGTATGTGACGCCAGTCAAACCCGTATTTGAAAGTATGTGACCCCTTGCTCCACGTCAGATTGTCATTGAAGTTCCAGGTGTCGGATCGCGTGGTGGAATTGCCGCGGTCCGTGTTCAATTCCGTGAATCCGCCCGAAATGGACACATCCGGAAGACCGTTGAACGGGAACGTCGGCCCGATTCCATTCAACCCGAGAGAATTTGTGAAAGCCGCGCCATTAAACGGCAACAACTGACTTCTGGTGTTCAGAGTGAAACCGAAGCGAGCCTCGTTGTAGAGATTCGGGAGAATTGCATAGTTGTGAGCCAGAGTTAAGAGCTTGTTGTTCTCCGGCGTGCTCTCTGTTGGCACCAGGAAATTCTGCGGACTTAGTTGGTCGATGTTCTGCCATGTCCACCTGCCGAAAACCGACTGCTTCGAAGTCAGATAATGATCGATTCGAATGTCGTACTGGTTTGAGTCGTAGTTATTCGACTTATTCACGTTCCAGTTATTGGCGTGAGAAGTATTCACGTCGCCGGTATTCGGCAGCGGATACAACGAAAGAAATTTCTGAGCGACACTGCTGATCCTGCTGGATGGAATCTGGTCATCCGGAAACGGGTTGCCAGTAAGAGGGTCAATCACTGTCACGCCCTCCTGACTGAAATTTCCGCTCCGCATCAGCGAGGTCGGCACTTCGTTCTGGATCGTCGTCGACTGCGGCAATTGGAATCCTTCGTAGGTTCCGAAGAAGAAAGTTTTGTTGTGACCGTCGTACAGTTTGGGAATCACCACTGGGCCGCCTAACGAGGCCCCAAAATCGTTCGCCACCTTCTTCGGCTTGGAATCCGAGCCATACGGCACTGAATCGAGTGCCGAGTTCTGCGAGTACCAGAACAGATCGCCATGGAACTGATTTGTTCCACTCTTCGAGACCGTCGTGATATTCCCTTCCTGCCCGAACTCCGCGTTACTCCCAACGCCCTGCACCTTAATCTCGGCAATCGACTCCTGCGAAGGAAATGCATTCGTCAAAGGTGAGTTGCCGGTCACGTCGATCGTCGAAATTCCGTCCACCGAAATATCCGTCATCGATGGAAGCGCGCCTTGGACCCCGAAGTTTCCGTCCCTGTCGGCCTGTACTCCAGGCAGCACCTCCAGCATCCGGTAAGGGCTGGTATTGCCGTTCGCTCTCACGTTCGAAGGAAGATCCAACAGCTGCTCCGGACTGAACGTCTCCTGAATCACCTGGCTGTCGGTCTGAATGATTCCGGCCTCTTCCTCATTCACCGTCACCGTTTGCTGTGTCGATCCCACCTGAAGGCTGGTGTCCACACGCAGCACCTGCCTTGCGACAAGAACAAGATCGGTTGCCGAGAAGTTCTCAAATCCCTTGGCCGAGACCCCTACCTTATAGTGCCCGGCGAGCAGGTTCAGAACCGAGTAACCGCCCGACGCGTCTGAATCAACTTGGCGCGTGGTATTTTCGTCCACGTTCGTCACCGTCACCGCGGCCTTGGGAACTGCCGACCCGGAAGCGTCTTTCACGGTCCCGACAATGCTTCCGTAAGTGGATTGCCCGTGCAGTGGCAGGCCATTCGCACAGACGAATAACAACAAAAAAGATGCTAAGTGCCGCATAATTCCCCCATGGATGTACTACAAGGTAGCAACCAATTGTTTCGAGCAAATTACAAAATCGTCATCAAAGTGCAGTCGAATCTGATGCTTTTGCCGTGCCGGTACCGGAACCTTACAATTGCCTTGGGTGATCAAACAGGATGTTTAAAGTGATATTAAAACAATGAAGCCCTACATTGCACGGAATGTTTGCCTTGCTCTTGCCGCCATTCTTTTACTCACTTCGCCGTGCCGTGCCGGCGACGATGACGATCACGCGCAAATCCTTCCCACCGGCAAGCGTGTCACTCCCCTGGCCACGCCGCGAGCTGACTTCCAAAGCCTGAATCCCGGTCTCAAGGATTTCCCGGACTACGTGGCCGGGCAAGCCATCAGCATCTGTCTGAGTCCCGACAAGCGGACGTTATTAGTTCTTACCAGCGGCTTCAACAGACTCAACGGAGGCGATGGAAAGCTCGTCCCCTCCGCGTCCAATGAGTACGTTTTCGTCTATGACGTAACCGCCTCTGCGCCCAGGGTTCGCCAGGTTTTGCAGGTGCCCAATACCTTCGCCGGTATTGCATTCTCTCCCGACGGAGGTCACTTCTACGTTTCCGGCGGAGTGGACGACAACGTTCATGTCTTCGCTTCGACCCCCGAAGGACACTGGTCTGAATCGGCAACGCCGGTCAAGCTCAATCACAGTTCGGGTCTCGGCCTCAAATCAACCGGGGAGCCGCTCGCGGCCGGGGGGGTGGCCGTCATGCCGGATGGACAATTGCTGCTTGTCGCCAATGTCTATAACGATTCTGTCTCGCTGGTAAACCTCAAGACCCTTCATCTGACCGGCGAACTGGATCTCCGGCCAGGCAAAAATCATCCCGCCGGCAGAGCTGTCGCAGGAGGCGAATATCCATTCTGGATAGTCTCCAAGAACGCTGATGAGGCATACATTTCCAGCTTGCGCGATCGCGAAATCGTCCAGATCACCGTGAGCCCCAATCTCCGAATCACAGCCCGTATCAAGTTGAAGGGAAATCCCAACAAGATGATCCTCAACCATGATCGATCTAAGTTATTCGTTACCTGCGATAACACCGACAATGTCGTCGTCATCGACACAAGCTCCAGTAAAGTCATCGAGAACATCAATACAACCGCCCCACGCTCCCTCTTCCCAAATCCAAAGCAATTCACAGGAAGCGGTCCGAATGATGTTGCGCTGTCGAGCGATGATCGTACCCTCTATGTCAGCAATGGCGGCACTAACTCGGTGGCGGTGATTCAACTCGGCCGCCCCTCGTCCGTTGTGGGGCTGATCCCAACCGGCTGGTATCCGAATGCTGTCAGCATCAGCGGCGATGGCGGCAGGCTTTTCATCGTGAACAGTAAGACGGCGCCAGGCCCGAACCCCAAGCTTCACGTCGGCCTGAAAGAAGCCGCCGGCGCTCGCCCAGGTCCGGCTGTCGCCCTCAAATCGCTGAACCAATAT
>CBAAAA010000090.1:5431-12393 GCA_964658695.1 uncultured Solirubrobacteraceae bacterium
ATATGTCTATCAACTCGAGAAGGCCGGTCTGCTCACCGTGCCTGTCCCTGATACCGCAACCCTTTCCCGTCTCACCCGCACAGTCGCCGAAAACAACGCCTTCAATGCCAAGCCCGATCCTCGCGACGCCGCCGTCATGAAGGAACTGCGGGCGCGCATCAAGCACGTCATCTATATCATCAAGGAAAATCGCACTTACGATCAGGTCCTGGGAGATCTCGGTAAAGGCAATGGCGATCCATCCCTGGCGGAGTTCGGCGCAAAGATCACGCCGAATTTCCACAACATCGCGCGTCAATTCGCAGACCTGGATAACTTCTTCAACTCCGGTGAAGTCAGCGGAGATGGCTGGCCCTGGAGCACGTCCGGCCGCGAGTCTGATTTTGGTCAGAAAGCAGTTCCGCTCAATTACGCAAACCGCGGCACAAACTACGAGTACGAAGGACCGAACCGGGACATCAACGTTGGCCTCGCCACCACTGAAGAACGCAAGCGCGCGAACCCCAAAACCCCTGATGACCCCGACTTACTTCCAGGCGCTATCAATGTCGCTGAACCCGATGGCCCCAAAGGTTCACAGCAAGGAAAGGGCTACATCTGGGACGCCGTGTTGCGCGCTGGACTGACCTTTCGCGAATACGGCTGCATGAGTGACATGGCCTTCGATTCTCCGCGTGAGCCGTACCCCTTCAAGAACAAGGTGGTCGTGTCCCGCCCGGCGAATCCCGAGCTCTACAAATTCGGCGACCCGTATTACCGCGGCTTCGATCCCGGTTATCCCGACTTCTATCGCGAGGCCGAGTGGGAACGCGAGTTCGACGATTACGCCGCCCATAAAACTCTCCCCTCGTTCGAAATTGTTCAACTCCCCGTCGATCACATGGGGGAGTTCAAGACCGCCATCGCCGGAGTGAACACACCGGAAACGCAGCAGGCCGACAACGACTATGCAACTGCGCGGCTCATCGAGCACGTCGCCCATAGCCCCTATCGCGACAACACCCTGGTCTTCATCGTGGAAGACGACGCGCAGGATGGGCCCGATCACGTAGATGCCCATCGCTCCACCGCCTATATCGTGGGTCCTTATGTCAAACAAGGCGCCGTCGTCTCGTCCTACTACACGACCGTGAGCCTGCTGCGCACCATGGAAGACATCCTCGGCCTCGAACACCTCAATCTCAACACCGCTACTACCCGGCCCATGACCGACGTCTTCGACCTCAGCCAACGTCAATGGAACTTCGAAGCCAAACCTTCGGCAGTGCTGCTGAAAACTCAGCTGCCGCTATCCCCCAAAGCACGGCAGGCCGCTCTACTGGCAGATCCCGTCGAGCCGGCGCACGTCAGCGAGTACTGGGCCGACAAAACTGCCGGCTTCGACTTTTCGGCCGAAGACCGCATAGACTCCCAGGCCTTCAACCGCATCATCTGGTACGGACTAAGGTCCGGTCCCTATCCGGAAAGACCGTAAACTGGAAGCTATGCGAATCGGGATCACATGCTACCCCACATATGGCGGTAGCGGCATTGTGGCAACCGAGCTCGGCCTGGAACTCGCCTATCGCGGCCACCAGGTTCACTTCATTTCCTATGCCAACCCGATCCGGCTGGACCGCGATGTTCCCGGCATCTTCTACCACGAAGTGGAAGTTTCCAACTACCCGCTCTTCCAATATCCGCCCTATTCCCTGGCGCTGGCCTCGCGCATGTACGAGGTGGCCGAGTCCCAGAATCTCGATCTCCTCCACGTCCATTACGCGATTCCCCATTCCATCTCGGCCCTGCTCGCACAGCAGATGACCACCACGCGTCGCCTGCCCTTCATCACCACTCTGCACGGCACCGATATAACCCTGGTCGGTACTGACCGCTCCTATTTCCCTATCACCAAGTTCTCCATCGAGCGCTCCGACGGCATCACCACCATCAGTGAGTTCATGCGCCAGCGCACTATCGACTTCTTCGGCGTTGCCAATCCCATCGAGGTCATCCACAACTTCGTCAACTGCTCGATGTACAAACCGGATCCTGAGGCTCAGCGCACCGGTCGCAGGCGAATTCTGCATATTTCGAACTTCCGTCCCGTGAAGCGCGTTCTCGATTGCATCCACGCTTTTGCACGTGTCCGCAATCAAGTCGACGCCGAACTCGTGCTGGCCGGCGATGGACCGGATCGCGGCTCGGCGGAGCGGCTGGCCCGCGATCTGGGCGTCGAAAAGGATGTCCGCTTTCTTGGCAAACAGGATCACATGGAACGCCTGATACCCAAAATGTACGCTCTGCACCTCCCCAGCGAGACCGAAGCTTTTGGGCTTGCCGCTCTGGAGGCAATGGCTTGTGGAGTTCCGCCCGTTGCCACCAGGACAGGGGGCGTTCCCGATCTCATCACTCACGAAGTGGACGGTTATATGGAGCCGGTGGGCGATACCGGCCGGCAAGCGGACCGTCTGATTGCGCTCCTTACCGACGACGCCCTCCACTCGCGCATGGCCGCCGCCGCCCGAAAAACCGCTGAAGACCGTTTCTGCACCGACCTGATTATTCCGCAGTATGAGGCTTATTACAGAGCCGTCTGCGGCTCTTCCGCCCGGAGCGCCGCCGCGTCTTTGCGTTGAGGGAACTTCTCCTCTCGAAATGGCATCTTAGTAGGTAGCCGCTGTAGTAACATTTCATTCAAATGGGTCAGCCCACAATGGGAAATTCAAGTTCACTATCCATCCTGGCTGGCTCCCCTCCCGGAGTCTCCGAAGAGGACTCCAGAATCTTGCGCGGTCTTCGGGCAGGCATTGACGATGCTTACGAAGAACTGATCGAGCGCTTCAACCAACCGGTCTATAACGTCGTTTACCGCTTATTAGGCAATCCGCAGGACGCCTCCGATGTCGTGCAGGATGTGTTCCTGAAAGTCTTCCGCAGTGTCGGCGCATTCCGCGAGCAGAGTAGTCTTCGCACCTGGATCTACCGGATTGCTGTCAACGAGGCGCACAATCACCGCCGCTGGTTCTCCCGGCATTGCCGCTGTGAAGTGCCGCTGGAAAGTGAGCGTGACGACCAGACCCACACGGTCGAAGTGGCGACCGATCCGGGCCGCTCTCCCTATCACAAAGCGCTCGACAGTGAAACTCGAGCTCTTATCGAGGAGGCCCTTACGCATATCAACCCGGCTTTCCGAACCGCCGTGGTCCTTCGCGACATCGAAAACCTTAGCTACGAAGAAATTGCCGAGATTCTGCAGCTATCTCTCGGCACGGTGAAATCCAGAATTCTTCGCGGGCGGGAAGCCCTCCGCCGCGATCTTATTCAACGAGTCGATCAGGGCTTTGTCCAGGCTTATACGTGATCACGGGAAGATTGGAACGCACATGACTTGCTTCAGCACCAAACGGCACAGTACCGCCTATGTGGACGGAAGGCTGCGCTCCCGCGAGCACTCCCGAATCATGGCTCACTTGCTACAGTGCGACTCCTGTGCGGCCTACATTCATGAAATTCGCAGCTTGCGTTCTCATCTGCAGAATTTGCCCACTCAATCTGTCTCCGAGAACCTCGCGATGAAGCTGAGAATCATGGCTTCACGCGAGAAGCAGGCCTTGTCGCAAACTCGCGGCTCCAGACTTCTCCTGGTATTGGAAAAATGGAAGTTCAGGGTGGACGAACTCATGCGCCCGCTCACCATTCCGGCTACCGGCGGGCTGCTTTCGAGCGTCATGCTCTTCGCTACGCTCGCGTTGACCATTACGTCCACTACGCGCGCCGTGGCCTATGACGTCCCAGTGCTCTATCAGGATCAGGAAAGTCCCAACCTGGTGCCTATCAGTGTGAATTCAGATGTCTGGCTGAGCATGAGCCTGGACGGCAAAGGCCGCATCCGCGACTACTCTGTTCTGGATGGGGCCTCCTCTTTCACCGGCGATCCCGGAAGGCTGGTCTACAAGAGTATTTCGCTCCCGCAATTTCCTAGCGTTCTGACCCTCACTCACCCGGTCACCGGCGATATCAGCATCAAGCTGACGCCGCTTGTCTACCGCCAATAGCTTGCCCCGCCGGCTCGGCCAGCACTTCCTCATCCAGGAATCCGTGTTACAGCGTCTCGCCGCAGCCGCCTGCGGCGCCCACGCGCCCAGAGTCATCGAGATCGGTCCTGGTCGTGGTGCGCTTACTCGCCATCTCCTCCCGTTGACAGACGAACTGCACGCGGTGGAACTCGACTCCGCGCTCGTTGTCACCCTCAACCGCGTGTTTGGTGAAGATCCGTGCTTCCATGTTCATCCGGGCGATGTGCTCGAAACCGATCTCGCCCAGTGGGGCCCGGCAGTGATCACCGGCAATCTTCCCTACTACATCACTTCGCCGATCATCGAAAAGTTTCTTTCTCTGGATGCCCGCTTCCACACTGCCGTCTTCCTCATGCAATTTGAAGTCGCGCAACGCGTTCTCTCAGGACCTAACTCTCGCGACTACGGTTACCTCTCGGTTACGACCCAGGTCATCTGCGAAGTCTCGCTGGTCTGCAAAGTCCCGCCGGAAGCTTTTTATCCTCCGCCCAAAGTCGATTCCGCCGCGGTAAAGTTCACCCGCAAAGCTGCTGTCCCTCAAGATCTCCCCTCCTTGCTGCAGTTCGTCAGCCGCAGCTTTATGCAGAAACGCAAAACTCTTCGCAACAATCTGCGCCCCTTCTACGGCGAGGCCATCGATCGCCTTCCTGAAGCCGGACTGCGCGCCGAACAATTGTCGATTGATCAGTTCATCGATCTTCAGCGCCGTCTGAACGAGCCTCTTTCGTACACTGAAACTTCATGATTCGTGCACGTTTTGCGCCCTCGCCGACGGGCTATCTCCACATCGGCAGCGCGCGGACTTTCATCTTCAATTGGCTGTTTGTTCGAAATCACCAGGGAAGCATGGTGCTTCGTATCGACGACACCGATTTCGACCGAAACTCCGAAGCCTCGCTCAATTCCATTTACGAAGGACTGAACTGGCTCGGCCTGGGCTGGGATGAATTCTATCGCCAGTCCGACCGGCTGGATCTGCATCGCAAGCTAGCCTACGATCTGCTGGAACGCGGTCTCGCTTATCGGGACTTCACTCCGGCTCTGCCAGACCTTGACGATAAGCCGCAGGGCGAAGCGCAGTGGCTCTGCAATCCCGAAATGCGCGCGCTCACCAAACAGGCAAGCGACGCCCGTGCCGCGAGTGGCGAACCGTTTGTCATCCGCTTTCGCGTCGAACGCGATCAACCATACGAAGTCGAGTTCGCCGATCTTGTCTATGGGCCCCAGTCCAAGCTCACTGCGGACATCGAAGACTTTGCGCTGCTCAGAAGCAATGGCATGCCGACCTACCATCTCGCTTCCTGCGCCGACGATATCGACCTCCGCATCACGCACATCGTGCGCGGTCAGGATCATCTCTCTAACACCTTCAAGCACATACTGCTCTTTCAGGCGGCAGGGAAGTTCCTTCCGCAATTCGCGCATTTGCCGCTGCTGATTGGCCCCGATGGATCGAAGCTCTCCAAGCGCCGTCACGGCCCGGTCGTCAGCGTCACCACGTATCGCGACCACGGCTTTCTCCCCATCGGATACATCAACTTCCTCTGTCTCCTCGGCTGGTCGCCAAAGGACAATCGCGAGCAGATGAGTTTGTATGAGCTGACAAACGCCTTCGGCTTCGAAGGCGTGAATCGCAGCAACGCCGTCATCAATTTCAGCGAAGCGGATCCCATCGACCCCAAAGCGCTCTGGCTCAACTCCCAGCACCTTCGAACCGTTCCTGTCGCCACCCTCGCGCCGCTGGTGAAGAGGTCACTTGCCGATCACGGCCTCGCTCCCTATGGGGATGGCGCCTTCTTTGAACATGTGGTCGATACCATTCGCTCGCGTTTCTCAACGCTCTTAGATTTCTCCACCAGAGGGCGCGCCTACTTCTCAGACGACTACCCAACCGAGCCGCAGGCTCTCGAAAAGCTGAACGCCCCTGGAGCGCGCGAGTTGCTGCACAAGCTTGCCGACCGGATCGCAGCCAATCCCGAGTTCACCGAAGCGAGCGTCGAGGCCGACCTGCGTAAACTGGCCGAAGAGGCAGGCGTGAAAGCCGGACTCTTGATCAATGGAAGCCGGGCTGCTCTCACTGGTCAGCCAGTTGGTCCAAGCGCTTTTGCAGTGTTTCTCTGCATCGGTCGTGAGCGTGTTATCGCAAGACTGCGACGAGTTTAGAAATGCCGCAAACCATCGTAGGTCTAGGCGGCCTGCTGAGCGATCCCTCCTGCTGTGTACTGACGGATGGCCACATTGCCGCGGCCGTCGAGCAGTCCAAAGTCTCTCGCCAGGACCGGCCTGGAACATTCCCCGAAGAAGCGCTCGCCATTGCAATGCAAGTCGCCGGCCGCACCGTCGATCACATTGACTGTGTCGCGGTGGCGAGGCCTTTCTCTACCGGACTCGAAAGTGCCGCCCACCTGCAGTTGCGCGCGCGCTTTCCCAAAAGCGAAATCATCGTCGTCGAGCACCATCATGCGCACGCCGCTTCCGCATACTATGCGTCCCCTTTCGAAGCCGCGTCGGTTCTCAGTGTCGATCGCGCCGGCGACTTCCGCTCCGCCATGCTGTTTCATGGCAAAGGCCGCCACCTCACACCCGCGCGCGAACTCTACTATCCTGATTCACTCGGCGACCTTTTCAATCGCGTCACCGAACTTCTCGGCTTCGAACCGCGTGCCGACGAGCACAAGGTGCAATGGATCTCCTGCGCCGGTGAGCCGAGACACCTCGACGTCTTTCGCGAAATCCTCCACGGTGGCCGCGAAGGGGAATGGACGCGATTCAATCGCACCTTCTTCGATGCGGACCGCCTGAGTAACGGCGGCTTCAGCCATCGCTTCTTCGAGGCAGTCGGCCTGCAGCCCGGGGACGAGCTCTCGCTAACTGGCAAAGCTGATATCGCCGCCAGCCTTCAAT
>CBAAAA010000091.1:0-10765 GCA_964658695.1 uncultured Solirubrobacteraceae bacterium
GAATGGATTAAGTCCATCAGGAAAAACCATAGCTGCCTGGAGAGGCTGCGCGTCATCCACCGCGCTCCAAATAGCGCCTCACAACTCAGGGCACTTACTCTCCGGCCAGTTGTTTCAGTTTTGTTAGTGGCCGCCCGCCGCGATCTCCGCCAGCTTGTCTAAGAAACAATCCACTTCTTCGTGTGTGTTGTACTGCGCCAGGCTGACGCGTACGACTCCGCCGGATTGCAGCAAGCCAAGCCGCTTCAGCGGCTCCCAACCATAGTTATGTCCATTCCACACGTTGATCCGGTGTCTGGACAAAACCTTCGCCACATCCGCCGGGCTAACTCCCTGAACGGTCAATGCCACCGTCGGAACTCTTCCCTCGTTCTTCTTCCCATAAATCGTGACGCCCTGAATTGCATTCAACCCGGCGATCAAGTGCCGCGTCAACGCGAATTCATAGTCCACAATCGCCTCCATGCCAAGCGACTGGAGATGTTCGATCGCCCCAAGCACTCCGGCGATCGCTTCGCGCGACTTCGTTCCCGTCTCAAATTTGTCCGGGGCATGTGCCGGCGCCGTCCTCACCTTGTATGGTTCCAGCATTTCCAGCACGTCCAGCTTTCCCCACAAAATTCCATAATGCGGGCCGTAAAACTTGTATGCCGAACAAACCAGGAAATCGCAGCCAAGACTTTGCACATCGATGGGGCCATGTGGAGCATACTGCACCGCATCGACAAAGACGAATGCGCCAACGGCTTTGGCCCTTGCCGTTATGGTTCGCACGTCATTGATGGTCCCAATCACGTTACTCGCGTAATTCACCGCCACCAATTTCGTTCTTGGCGTCAACAGTTCCTCCAACTGTTTCAGCTCATAGTCAAAGGTTTCGGTGCTGAAGTCCAACCACTTCACTATCAATCCGCGATCCTCCGCCAAGCTGAGCCACGGCGCCACATTCGCGTCATGATCCATCCGCGTGAGTACGATCTCATCCCCCGCCTTCAGTTGTCTTCCAAATGTGCGTGCCATGGCCAGCGTGAGCGTCGTCATGTTTTGCCCAAACACGATTTCACGCGCATTGTTGGCATGAAAAAATTCAGCCAGGGCCAGGCGCGTTTTCCCCACCAACTCGTCGGCGCGCTTGGAAGTTTCAAAACATCCTCCAAAATTGGCGTTGTAGTCCAACATGGCTTCGTTCATCCGATCTATCGAACGCGCACAAATCTGTGTTCCAGCCGCACCATCAAGAAATACCGTGTTAGCGCCAGGTCTTCCTTCCGCTAGGCTGGGGAAATGCTCACGTAGTCTGAGAATATCCAGCGTGTTTGTGGCAACCATCCCTTCATTCTAGTGACGTAGTGTGCGACGTGTTGTGAACGCTCTCGGCGGCCGGCGTCGCTGCCGACGAGC
Organism: uncultured Solirubrobacteraceae bacterium; assembly: GCA_964658695.1. Lineage (GTDB taxonomy): Bacteria > Acidobacteriota > Terriglobia > Bryobacterales > Bryobacteraceae > Bog-105. The sequence continues at coordinate 1,402 of CBAAAA010000091.1, forward strand.
AGGCTAATCGCTTCGCTTGCTGCTCACTCGCCGCGGCTTCTTCAGCAGATTCAGCGCCACTGCGGCGCGGATCAGATCCTTCAATGCCGCTTCATCGACCTCGTCGCCTTCGTGGATGTCGATAGCACGCCGGACATTCCCGTCTAGGCTGGAATTGAACAGACCAGCGGGGTCCTCCAACCCGGCCCCTTTCGCAAACGTCATCTTGACGTGATCTTTGTACGTCTCTCCCGTGCAGACTATGCCGCCTCGCGACCAGACCGGAACCCCCCTCCACTTCCACTCTTCAACGATCTCAGGTTCTGCAGCGTGTATGATCCGTCGCACTCTCGCGAGCATCTTCCCGCGCCAGTCGCCAAGTTGCTTGATCTTCGCGTCGATGAATGCGGAGGCAGATTCCACTGGGACGATCCTTTCCATCTTTAGCTCGAACTCTCGCACTACTGTAACTAAACAGCCGGAATCCCCTTCAGTCGATTACCTCCCCCTTTTGCGCCATCTGCCGGCATAGGGCAGCACAAACAAGTACAGACCGGTGAACAGGGACAAGGCCAGCCAACAGGCTCACCCAAAAGGTTTACTTTCCCAGCTTCACGGCGGAGCCGATGACGATGACGCCCAATATCGCACGTCAGATCGATCCGACAGCGAAGCTGGATGCTGTTGAAGCAGGTGATCCAACAGCACGTTATCCCTACCGATCTCCAGAGTTAATTCATCCTTTACGGAAAATCTCCGTGGATCTGACGATAAGTGTATTTGGACTCTTATGTTGGCCAGGATATCTCAGATCGAAGATTTAGTTCAGCGATACGACGACGACCCCGCGCACGGTAGCAGGCTTTTGAGAAACTTCGCCACCGAGAAAGCCGACAAGTTTCTAAGCTTCGCGGTCGACGAGATACTCGTAGAACGGCCCCCCTCCAGAGCCCTGAAGTACCTTTCCGAGCTTGCCATCTCGGCGGGCCTTCTCGAATACATCATTGAGTTGTATCGCCGCTCTCGGGAGCAGGCCATTGCGTTGGCTTCCAAAGTGCTGCTCTGTAATCCGCGTTTTTTTCGCTTGCTGCTGGAACATCTGCGGCAACCTTCACTCAACGGATCCCAGGAAGAAGTTCAGGTTCTCGCCGGGCTCGACCTATTGAACGTCCTTTCGAAAGACGAACGATTTGTCCCTGATGTGCTTAGGCTGCTGAACCATCCCAACCCCAAGGTGCGCTCCAAAGCTGCGCTGTTTGTGGGTAGCCGGACGCAAAATCTGACCTGGGCAGCCAAACGCAGCGAGGACAAGAACGACCGGGTTCGGGCCAACATACTGGAAAGCCTCTTTGGCCTGCAGTCCGACTTGGTGCATCAGATGTTTCGAGACAATGTGGCTGACGGAAATAATCGTGTCGCAGGCAACGCCGTTCTGGGCCTTTATCTGCTGGGCGATACCGCGTCCTTTTCTCTCATTTACGAAATGGCCGTTCACCGGGAAGCACGCTTTCGCAATACCTGCGCCTGGCTCATGGGCAAGGTTCGTGATCCTCGGTTCTCACAAATGCTTTCGGGCTTCATGAGCGATCCGGACGAAACCGTCCGGCGTCAGGCACTCAAGAGTCTGGGAGAAGTGCGGCGCGTGTTGAAGGAAGCTTCCTTCAAACCTCAATGGGAGACCGTCATCATCCGCTCGGATAATGGCGCTGAAACGAATCTGATCGCTACCGTACATGACAGCGCCGGAGCATTTGTGAACGACATACCGGCTACTGCCTTTATCGTTAGAACCGGCGCCCCACCCGCGGTGGTCCGCGATTTCAGAGTGGAAGAGTACAACAAAGCCATTTCTCTCAGCGTCGGATTTGTCATCTCGCTTCCTTCAGAAGGAGACGCCGATGCGGAAGCTCAATTGACCTTGGCGATAAAGGCCTGCAGCGATCTGCGACGATCCAAGGATCAATGGGCGGTGCTGAAGGTCATCCCTTATTTGGCTTCCCATCAACCTGCTGATCTCGGCCCTGCCGTACATCGGAAAACGACGTCGATCCTGGACCTGAGCGGGATGTCGAACTTTGCCGCTCCTGTCAAGAAGACTTTGGTTCAGAAAACATTTACCCTCGAATATTCCGCCGATCAGGACCGCATCGACGCGATGATGAACGCAAGTCCGGTGTCAATCGACCCAGCGCCCAATGAAGAAATTAGCGACTTTGTGCCGAAGAATGTGTTTGGATCCCGCCATGGCAAGGATCACTCGCATCTGATCTTCCTGGGAGCAAGCTCGAGTCCGGATATCGCTGCGGAACTGTTTGCTAACAGATCGACCCTCGGCGCCAGGGTGCATGTTCTGGCTGTTTCCAATGCGTGGCAAATACCCGATTCGGCTGCAATCGCTTCCTCGACCGGGGGCATCTACAAGAAGATTCCCAATTTGAACGATTTGCCCCAGGTGTGCTCCCAGGTGTACGCGTCTCTGCTGCAACACTATCGAATTACCTGGAAGGAAGGGGCCGGCGACATTCACCTGGACATCCATGCAGCTGCGGGACGCGGCACAGCTGCGTGGGCTTTTGAATCGAACCCCGGCGCGGATCAGGCATAAACGTCTGCCGGCAACGAGGCCGAAGTAGACTATCGAATCCGTTAGTGTCGCTTTGGCAGCACATCGACTGGCGCCTCTGTCTCAAGCGAACAAAAGACCGCTTTGGGAACGAGACCGTCTTATGCACGTTTCACAGGCGCTGGAGTGGGCTTCGAGTCAGGCGCCGCCGGTGATCTTACCTTCTTGCACTACGGGACAGCGTCGCCGGGCGCATGTGGCGTCGGGGTTCAAGCTTTCCAGGAATTGATTTGGCCAACGGCCCGGATCCGCGAGCCTTGAGAGCAGATCCTTGTAAGTCAGTCAAGTAATAAGCAAACGACGGTCGACTACACCGAGATTGTCCATCGTCAAGCTTGTAAACTTGGTGCGGATGAGAGGACTTGAACCTCCACGGGATCGCTCCCGCTGGAACCTAAATCCAGTGCGTCTGCCAGTTCCGCCACATCCGCATCCCGCCGAACAACCCTAACAGCGTAACACTCTAAGCAATGGCCTAACTAACCGCGCCAACTCCCCTGCTCTGCAAAAACGAAAGGAATTCCCGCGCATTCCGCGTCAACTGCGGAAAGGTGGCAATGACCTTACCATCCGCATCCAGCAGCGCATAAAACGGAATTGATGCCGTATTGAATTTCTGATCTTCGAACTTCTGATTCTTCTCGGAGTCCGAGTCCGTCCCGTCCGTGAAAAGATCTACCAGCACCAGATCCTTCATCGCCGACTGGATCTCAGGGCGCGTGAACATATTCGCCTTCATCCAGTGACAATTGGTGCAAGCATAGCCGGTGAAATTGATCAGCACGAACTTGTTGTCGCGTCGTGCCGAAGCCAGCGCTCCGTCCAGATCGTTCTTGAAATAGCTGGTCGGAGTCACACCGCCGGCAGCCTGCAGCGAACTGCCCGACGCCTCAGGAATAAACGCGTCAATGTCGCCCAGACGCCCCCCGAAAAGTCCGGGCGCCAGGCTGATCGCAAAGATCAGAAACACCGACGCAATCAGTGCCCGTCCAACGCCCAGCTGTTCATCCTTCTTGATGCCTTCCATCCGCAGCATGCCCAGCAGGTAAAGACCGGGAAGCGAGAAGAAAACGATCCAGGCGGCCAGAAAACGCTCGCGAGAAAGCAGATGCGTCTGCAGCACCTGGTCGATGTTACTCAGATACTTGAGCATCACCGCCAGGACAACAAAGCCCAGAACCACTTTAACTCGAACCATCCATCCGCCGCTCCGTGGCAACTTGCCCAGGTAAGACGGAAACAGTGCCAGAAAAAAGAATGGTGCGGCCAGACCTGTTGCGAACGACATCATTCCGAGTACGGGCTGCAGGCCCTTGGATTGCACAGAAGCAATCAGTAATGGTCCGACAATCGGGCCAATACAGGCGAACGAGGTCAGCGAAAACGTAAGACCCATCAACAAGGTGGCAACCGTGCCGCCTCCTTGTGACGCTCGATCAAGCCGGGTTAGCAAGCCGGTTGGCAGCCGCAGTTCGAACGCGCCCAGCAGACTCAGCCCGAACACAAAGAACACCAGCGAGATGAACCCGTTGACCCAGATGCTCGATCCAAGCTGCACCACGCCGAAAGGCCCGGCAATCGCCGTGACCAGGAAGCCGAGCGCGGTGAACAGGACAATGATCCCGAGACAAAACACCAGCGCTTGCCCCCATCCCCCGCTGCGAGCCGGTTTACCATCCGAACTCGCCGACGCCTGGTTCACCGAGCCTTGGTTCAGGAAGAACGATACCGTAATCGGAATCATCGGGAATACGCACGGGGTGAACAGCGCCAGCAGTCCTGCGCCAAAAGCAGTTAGCAGAAATGGCGCTAGCGGTTCATCCTGGCCCGTCGCTAGTCCGCTTGTTGCAAGCCTGGTCGCGGAGCCGGCCGATTGGGAATCCTGGGGCGGGGAAGTGGCCTGGCCGCTGGCCGGAGTTGCTGCTGCTGCCGCAACCGTCGGGACCAGCAGATATCCCGCAGGCAGTGAAGTCCGCTTGGTGGACGATGTTGGCGAAAAGGCCAATGTCGCCGTCACCGTCTTCTTCACCGGCGGCAAACACTTCACATCTGAACAGGCCTGGTATCGGACGGCGGCTTCGAAAGACGCGCTGCCGGTCGGCGCCGATCCTGGTGTAGTGACTTCGAACAGAAAGACTGCCTGCCCAGTATACGTTTCCGTATCAACATTGAAGTTAGGGTCGAGCTTGCGGACCGGTTGCGGGCGATAAAGGCTGTAGCTGGAAACGGAGGGACTGGGATTTAAACCGATCTTCGTAATAATCGGGCCGCCCGGGGGAGTGGTCGGCGAGTACAAATGCCAACCGGATTCGATGGTTGCCTTCAACTCCAGCCAAGTCTTCTCGCCTGGCTTCGCCGACAGCACCCCCGCGGCGGGTTGCAGCGTCCATTGCACCGGATCTTCCTTTGCCTCCACCTTGCAGGCAACACTCAGGCCGCCCAGCGTCAGCAAAAGAAAACCACGGAGAATCGGTTTCATAAGCTTGAGATTTGTGCGGTAGTCAGCTCTTCCAGTTCAGAAGCAATTCGTTCATTAATACCACTCTCGGCAAACTCTTTCGCAACACGAATCGCGTTGGCGATCGCTTTCGCACTGGCCCGGCCATGGCAGATCATGCACAGGCCATTGAGGCCAAGCAGCGGCGCCCCACCATACTCATCCACATCCACGCGCTTCTTGAAATCCCGGAATGCGCCCTTCGCCAAAAACGCTCCGGCCTTCCGGATCGCGTTCGCGGTCAAAAACCCCTTCAGTGAATGAACAATAGCGTCCGCCAATCCTTCGCTAACCTTCAGCGCCACGTTGCCCACGAAGCCATCGCAAACAATGACGTCCGTCGTGCCGGTATACAGATCGCGCCCTTCCACGTTCCCAATAAAGTTCACGTTCTTCAATGCCTTCAAAAACGGCCGGGTCTCGTTCGTCAGTGAGTTCCCTTTGTGATCTTCCTCACCGATCGAAAGCAAGCCCACACGCGGCTCCTTGATATGCAGAATAACGCGTGCGTACGCACTTCCCATCACGGCAAACTGCGCCAGCATCTTCGGACTGCAGTCTACATTGGCGCCGACATCCAGCAGGACTACCCACCCGCCCAGGGCGGTTGGAAATGCACCGGCTAGCGCTGGCCGATCCACACCCTGCAGCATCCCCTGCACCATCTTGGCCGTTGCCATCACGGCGCCGCTGTTGCCCGCCGAGACCACGCCCTGCGCCACGCCTTCCCGAACCAATCGCGCAGCTACCCGAATAGAACTGTCCTTCTTGGCCCTGACAGCCTTGCCGGCGCTGTCGTCCATCGTGATCTGTTCACTGGCATGCCGGATTTTAATGGGCAGCTTCTGCCAGTTCGGGTGATGGCGAAGCTCCTCAAGAAGCATTTCCTCGCGCCCCACCAGCAAAACTCGCACATCGAAATTGCGCGCAGCGTAGAGCGCGCCTTCAATCTCCGGCTTCGGGAAGTTGTCGCCGCCCATGGCGTCGAGAGCGATCGTCACCATCGCGAGGCGTTACTTTCCCCAGCCAGTTGGAGCGTCTTGAAACCTAAGAATTCGCGGTCAGGCAAGAACCTATTATGCTTCCACAACTTCGATCACTTCACGCCCCTTATATTTGCCGCAATGAGGGCAGGCGCGGTGAGCACGGATCTTTTCATGGCAGTTGGGACAGTCCGCAAGCTGGGGAAGCGGCAGCGCATCATGGGCGCGGCGCGTAGAGGTACGCCGCTTCGAGTGGCGTCGTTTGGGATTCGGCATTGGTGATTCTACTTTCTACGTGTAACGTTTTTCAGTGTTCAGACCGACGGTAAAACCCGGTCAGTTCCGAGGACCGACTTCGGCCCGAAAATTTTTCAGCTTACTCCAGCGATCGTCGAGCGGTTCCGGTTGGCACCCGCAATCGCGCAAGTTCCGATTCTCTCCACAGGCGGGACACATGCCCTTGCAAGCTTCGCTGCAAACCAGTTGCATTGGCAAAGCCAGCAGCACCACTTCCCGCAGTACATCATTCAAATCCAGCCCCGAGCCTTCGTAGTACCCGACCTCAATAGCCGACTCATCGATTTCCACCTCGCCGCTGCGGCTCTCTTCCGCCGGCACATACACCAGGTCGAACGGCCGATCCACCGGAATCGTGGTCGCTTCCAGGCAACGATCGCACTGTGCGCTCATTGTCACATCCAGCTTTCCCTGTATGCGAATCTCCCCTAGTGAACTGCTCAACAACTGAGCGGATCCCTCAACGTGGAGCGTAGAAGCCTGCTCAATGTTGCTGTCGTAATCGATTTCACCCGGCGGTACGTTAACCTTGATCCGGATAACTTTTGTCTCTAAGTCGTGTAGGCTGATGAACATGCAAGCGCTCACTCAATGAAGGTCTTCGGAGGCGCAAAGCTTATCGCCGCTGGTGGATCCCTCGTGCGCTCCGTCCAACGGCCTGTTGGCCGCACAATGGCACACACACAAAGTTCAATTGTAGCAGCCGCGAGCAAGTTTATCCGGTCGAACGACTCACCCCATCCCGTTCGGGCTAAGCGGAATGTTCAGCGGCGGCAGCAGCTCTCTTGCGTGCGCCCGTCAGGCGATCCTTTAATTCTTTGCTTGGCCGGAATGCCGCCTTACGGCTGGCCGCAATCTCGATGACCGCTCCCGTACCGGGATTCCGCCCCGAGCGCGCCTTCGTCTCCTTAACCTCGAAGATGCCAAGACCGCGCATATCCACCTTCTCACCCGACTCCAGCGCACCCGCTACCTTCTCGACCAGAGCTTCGTAAAGTCGCTCCACATCCGCTCTCGAATGACCGCTCGTGCTGGCGACCTGCTCGATCAGTTGTTGTTTCGTCATCGCTCTCAGCATAAACCCGGAACTGGTAGGGAATCCCGAAATTCTCAACAAAACGCCTGCGTCTCTGGGCAAAAGAGCTCCCAAAGTAATCCCCTTACTGGGAAATAGTAAGCTGATTAACTACTCTCGTTACCCCGTCCACGTTGCTCACTGCCTGCTCTGCCTGACGCTTTTGGTCGTCTGACGAGACGTGACCCGTCAGCGTCACCACCGACCCGTTGACATCGACATCGACGTTCGCTACGGTGCTTAATCCGACGTCATTGGCCAGTTTGGCTTTCACCGTCGCCAACATGCCCGCATAGTCGAGCTTCTTGCCGGCTACCCGGCCTTCCTCGCGGGCTGTGACCGCCGCTTGGTGGAGCTTCTCTTCGGGACTCTCAGTCGCCGCAGTTCCCCCGCCGCTCCGTCCGTCGAGCGACTGCCCGAGCTTCTTGTTCAGCTCTTTCGCCTTCGCTTCCGCCTCGGTCCCAAGCTTCTTGGCAGCGGCGGCCGTCTTATCTCGAGCTTCATCTGCCTTCTCACGTGCTCGCTCCTGATCGGCGCGATTGCACCCGGTCGAGGTGAGCAGTAAGACCATCCAAAGTACACTGACAAATCTCATTCAGCAGTTCGATACCCGAATCACTACTCCCGTTTCGCCCTCGCCAGACTAGCCTGTACCGTCCTAGATTAGTCCACCTGTACGAAAAAGGAGAGAACAACTTACCCTCTTTTCTACTCAAGTTCTGAACATCCCCTGCCGATAAGGACAATGGCCGACACATGGATTCTGTATTGCCGCTGAAAAAAACGGTTTCGATCTGCGAAACTCAGCCTCTGACGGTGAAGGGCCTGGTGCACCTTTTAGCCGAGTCCGATGATCTCGCGTTCGGCGCTGCACATCCCACGCCCGCTGAATGGATGCTAAGTCCAGGTGCGGAACGCACAGATGTGCTGATCATCGACAAAGGTTTGGGAGCCAAGACCGTCCTCGATGCTCTCCAGCAGCTACCGACTACGTTGTCACCTGTTCGCTCAACGGTGCCGGCTGTCGTGGTATGGGGTATGTCGATCACCGAAGCAGAGGCGCTGCGTTTCCTCCAGGTCGGCGCCAAGGGAATTATCCGCAAGTCCGCCGACGGTCCAACTGTTCTCGCTTGTCTTCGCGCTGTGATCCAGGGACGTAGTTGGATGCAGGATTCTGTTTTCCGCGAAGCCATGATCCCCGAAGCACAAGTCAGGACCGACCTGACTCCCCGCGAGCACCAGGTTATGGAACTCGTCGAACAGGGCTTTAAGAACCGCGAGATAGCGCAGGAACTCGGCATTCGCCCCGGCACTGTCAAGATCCACCTGAAGCATATCTTCGAGAAGACCGGCGTGCGTGGCCGCCATGGTCTGGCCTTGAACGGCCTTCGCCAAAAAGGTGTGATCTCGCTGTTAGCGTCCTAAACGTCGGCTTCCTGACTCGGCGACAAAACAACGTTAATCCAGCGGGCTCACTTTCGCCTGCCGCCTCTTTGCAGGCGGCAAAAACTCTTAGACGGACGCGGATGCCGGTGTCACTTCGAAGCTATCCAAAGCACTTTGTTCGTCGGCATAGATCGAAAACACCGTGTAAAGCTTCGTAATCTGCATCAAGTCGTAGACTTTCTTGTTCAAATTGACGAGCTTGATCTCCCCGCCACGAGAAACTGTCGTGGCGTAACTGCCAACCAGTTGCCCCAGACCGGAGCTGTCGAAGTAGCTCACTCCACCCAGATCCAGAACAATGTGTTTACGGCCTTTGTCCAGCACATCCCGAACCGCGTCCTGCACTGACGGGCCTGTAGCGCCAAGCGCCACACGTCCTGTAACCTCCAGGATCGTTACCTTCGGCGTTTCGCGAACTGTGATTGCCACACTCATATTCCAATCCTCAATTCTTCCGCAGCAAC
>CBAAAA010000091.1:10775-12389 GCA_964658695.1 uncultured Solirubrobacteraceae bacterium
CCGGATGGCTGCTGACGTCTCCGTTCGGCTCCTCCATCGAAGCCCACTCGACATCGTCTTTCAAAGCAACGAACTTGCCGCATAGAAATTTATGCGGGCCGCTGTTCAACACAATCTCATCGCCTGCCTGGAAGGGCGGGTGCGCTCTTATTTCCGCAATTTGCGCCGGGTTACTTAACATTAAAATTGCGATCCTTTTGAATGTGCCTGGCATGCGCGGAAACACTCGTGTACGGGAGCCCAAGGAACGATTTTCGATGCAGCCCGGTGATCTCCAGGCAGTTACAATTCTGCAATTTCACAGCATCGATCAAGCGACCCATGGCGTGGTCCATTCGCGCCTGGTCGTTCAAGCCGAAGCCATTCACCTGGATCTCTCCAGCCATAAAGAAAAACGTCCATCCCGCTTTCTTGATTTCCCGGCTTAACTCGCTACTACTGGGGCCAATGATGTCGGACCAGCCGGCCGCGGAATGGCCGGTCCGGATCGCTGTCGCCGGAGGCATCTTGGCGCCATTCTCCAGCAGCATCACTCCCGCGCGAATTCTATCTATCATCCGATTCTCCTGACCGCTACGGGCGGAAGTTCTTGCGATTCGCGATTCGTTCTCTTTCGAGCCTGTCTTGCGCTTCTCGCACGTCAGTCTTTAATCGCTCGGGGCTCTGCTGCTCTGCGAGTTCGGAGGCTGCTCCCACAGACCGCTGAGCGAAGCCGTCGAGACGCTTGGAAGCCGCAATCAGTCCGAAGCTGTGTCCATATGGGGATTCCACCAGACTGATCGAATAGTCAGCGTCTTCCCACCGCGCCATGACTTTTACGCCTTCGGTGAAAGACTCGGAAGACATCACAGAATCCACGGCGGGGACTTTCCCGGGACCATACTGCTCCCCTACTGCGCCGATAAAGTCTTGAACCGTCATCCCTTCTGTTTTCTGGTTGTCGTAATCGACCGCCATGCGCGCAAGCCGGCCGTTGTAAAACCGAAGCGTAACCTGCTGCACGGGGTCCATGTCGGCGGACAGCTCTGAAAAGCGTTGTGGATTCCAGGTCATTTCATCGAGCCGGGCAGGATGCTGCTGGACGGTGACTACCTCCGAGGGATCCATGCCGGAGTGCTTAACGGCCGCACTCAGGCTCATTCCCAGCTGAAACCCCCGATAGGTAGACAGATCGGCTGCCGGGAGCACCCCGGCAGCACACAACAGAAGGATGTGGAAGAACGGTCTCATGGAGGGACGTTTCTTCTTAGCCGCCGTAGTCCGACCCGTACTGATTTTGCGTTGAGACGGCGGAGTTTTCATCGTCCCGCGGCTCACACACCATGGCTTCAGTCGTTAGCATTAAGGACGCGATCGAACTGGCATTTTGCAAAGCGGAGCGCGTTACCTTTGTCGGATCGATGACACCTGCTTTGATCAAATCTTCGTATTCCCCGGTGGCAGCGTTAAAGCCATAATTCCCTGTCCCATTCGTCCGGATATTCTCTACGATCACCGCGCCCTCATGACCGGCATTATTTGCGATCTGCCGCGCGGGCTCTTCGCAGGCGCGCCGGATAATCGCAACTCCAACCTTCTCGTCACCGGAAAGAGTGAGCGAGTCGAGCACGCTGG
>CBAAAA010000092.1:0-12343 GCA_964658695.1 uncultured Solirubrobacteraceae bacterium
CTGCGTAATATCCGAGGAGATCATGGGCAGGGCGGAACGCGTCCATGTGGATCATGTGACGATCTGGCGCTGGGTTCGACGCTACGGGCCGGAGCTCAGCCGGCGGTGTCGGCCAAAACTGCGAAGGACAAACGGATCCTGGCGGGTGGATGAAACCTATCTTCTCGTTGCTGGCAACGGGACCTGTTTGTATCGAGCAGTGGATTCCACCGCCGACACTACTGATTTCCCGCAGCCTCGTAAACGCGAAGGCCAATGCGGCCAACCGCTTCTTTCGGAAAGCTTTGCGATCGCCAAACCACCCTCGTCCCCAAAGTCATCAACGTAGACCGAAATCCTTCCTATCCGAAGGTCATCGGCGAACTTGTCAGCGATCAACGAAAAACGTAGTTTTTTGAACGGCCGCCGGATAGGGCAACATCATCCACGCCGAAGGCGCAATCATCTGTCCGATTATCCGTGCGCGTGGCGACTGCTCACAACCTCACTTCGGCCCATGGCCGCGCTCGTCTGAATCTGCCGCCGGCGCCCGACAGTCGCCCAACTTCCGGATTGCCGACGGTCCGGGCAGAATGGGTACGCGCGTGTACCTGCAATCCGCCGAGTCCATTAATGACGCCGGACAGATCACCGGCAATGGATTAGTCAGGAGTGCCCGCACAGTGCAGAGCCCGCCGGCATGGCTACTGAATCAGGCGGCGTGCCCAGTGATTCATGCGTTTGTTTTAAAGCCTTTGTTTTAAAACAGGTACAGGGCTATTCGGCAGGTTGGATTGAACGAGTAACACTGTCCGGTTGGATATTCAATATTTAAACTGATGTCTCAGCCAAGTTGCCGGATAGCTCCTGTGTTAACGGGCATCCGGAAGTTGGGACGGCCAATCCCGCATCAGCCAGCGGCTGTGGCTAGTGCCCGACAAATGCAAATCAACCTGTGTACGGTGGCATAATCTCGTTGTGGCGGATGTGAACATCGACGACAACGCTGTTCTTCGCCTCCGGCTTTGCGGCCACCCGTCTTGCCGGGCCTTATTTCACGATCTGTGTGAGCTGCGACCGTGGCCAGCGCTACTGCAGTCCGGAATGCCGGTCGGAAGTGCGGCGTCGGCAACGACATGACGCCGACTATCGCTACCAGCAAAGTAAACTCGGGAGGGATTCCCATCGGCGTTGTCAGCAGCGCTATCGAGAGCGGGCGTCGCAACCTTCCGTGACAGATCAAGGTATCGTGCCGATCACTTCGCCGGCGCCTTCTCAGAGGGCGACCGTATGCCAGTGCGAGATCTGCGGTCGCCACAGTCTCTGGATTGATCCATTTCCCTCCGTCCCACGGCGGTTCCGGTCGGTCGGCGGTTCAAAAAAAATACGTTTTTCGATGATCGCGAACAGCGAACTCAAGCGAACTCGGCAACTCGGCCGGCGCTCCCGGTATCGACCCGTTCGTTATCTCAACAACGTGGCGGAACAGGATCATCGGGCCATCAAACGCCGGGTGAGAGCCAGCCTGGGCTTCCGGTCTTTTCACGCGGCATGGCGGACCATCCAGGGTATGGAAATGATAAATATGATTCGCAAGGGACAGATTTGGTGGTTGCCAAAGGACGACATCATCGGGCAAGCTTTGTTTATGTCAGGTCTCTTCGGAGTAGCGATGATTGCCTGATGATCGGTGAGCAAGCCTCTCGCAGCTTAAGATTCCAACTTCGCAACTCTGCCTTCAAAGCCTCCGCGATACCATGCATTCGAACCCCATGCCGTCTACAATATGACCTGTCGATTGACGGGTATTTACCCGGTGACGACAACCGCCTGACCGTGGACGACGATTTCATCGAAAAAGGGTCAAAGCATTGTCTTCTGATCCGACACGCGACAACAGATATGGCCGGAACTCTGTGCGGCCAAATTGATCCGCCGCTTAACACTTCAGGAAAAGAGCAAGCTGCCGCCCTGGGTCGGTTGCTCCGATTGTGCAGCGTTCAACGGCTTTACGCGAGCGACCTGCGGCGGGCTGTAGAAACCGCACTTCCCTTGGCGGCGCTATGGAACATTCCCATCTTGGAGAGAGCCGACCTGCGCGAAATTTCTTTCGGCCTCTGGGAGGGCAAATCCTGGGCTGAGATCCGGGACAGCGGTCGTGACATCACCGCGATGGAAACTTTGCCTGAGTTCGCTGCACCCGAGGGCGAAACGTTCGCCTGTTTCCGCAACCGGATCCTGCAAGCCCTTGAGCAGATCATAGACGACTCCGGTCGAGACACGGTTGCCATCGTTGCTCATTTGGGTGTGCTTCGAGTTATTCTCTCGGAAGTTGCTTCGAAACATCCAGACTGGGATCCAAAGCGTCGCATCGACTATTGCGCTGTCTATCGATTCCGCGTAACTGGACGCTCGATGGAATTGATCGGGGAACTGAAAGCTAACGCAGAAGAAACCAACGCAGTCCATCGAACAGAGTAGGAATGAATGTCACAACATGATGGACCAGTCGAGCCCTTATGAAGTGAAGCTGTCGCAACGGCCTGAGCAGTTTCGCCATAGGCGTTTGCCTGGCTTCCGCACTGTCAGTGAAATGCGGCAGCGAGGTGGGAACCAGACGCCTGAAAAAGACTCGAGCTCTGTTCCATGGATTATCTATCAATGCCAGGTGTAGCCAGGTCTCGGACTTATTCGGGGTCCACTCTCGTTCCAGAGGCGCCTGATAATAACTTTCAAGCCAGTGTTTCATCGTGAGTGGCAATTGCTGAAACTCGGTGTTCAGACCCTTGTGTAACTGATTCTGAAACCAGCAGCTGACGAGATAGAAAATCAGTGCCTCCAGGCGTCTGAGGTTCGCCGAATGCAAGGCATGCCACGACTTCCAGAAAGATTCATCAGAAGAACGAAGGTCTAGAAATCGTGCGATTTCCCAGGCGCGCTGCAGCGGCAGATCGCCATGCAGCAGATGGAGCAGCAAATGCAACGCCGCGAAGCCAAGCAGGTCTTCCGTACAAAGCACGTTGATCTGCCGGCCATCGAAGTCACGAAGCTCTTTCCGATCCCAGAAGTGTTCGACTTCTGGAACGGCGAAGTATTCCGCTTCTTCACTCCATAGTTCGTAGTGGAGTTCCACCGAGATGGGCATCTCCGGATCAAACAGGTCACCTCTCCACTTCCAACTGCTGGGCCGGCCCATTGGGGCGAGGTGTCTCGATTTCGATTGGAGCAAAGGCACATATCCCAGGCTGCTCAACACACCTTGGGCTTTATAAACATCTGATCCGCGCAACCAGAGATCGATGTCGCCCTGAGACCTCATCTTTGCATCGGGCGAGAGCGAAGGTGCATGACTAAGTCCCTTCAACATCACAAACTCAAGACCTGCCTCGTCGAACGCCTGGACAATTTCAAACAGGTCGCGCCTTAACCGCTGGAATCGCAACTCGTACCGGGATTCTTTAGCGCATATGGGCGAAACCGCCCAGGCAGGCAGAGTTTCACGGCTCACTTTCGGAAGAGCCAAAGTTAACTGGCGAAGGTCACACCACTCGAGGAACAGATGCTGATCGGGCTCGGAAAGCGAGGAGAGCCGGCCACTCAGATCACTATGAAACTGGAAAGCCTCAAGAGCTGCGATGATGTGTCGCGGCGCCTTTGACACCCCTGAAGAATCGGTCAGCCGGTTCAATCGAGTTGTTCCCCGACGAATTGTTCCAGGAGGTCTATTGCGGGATCCAGTTCCGAATACCGCATCTCAAAACAGGGGACGGCGATCAAGCGCTCAAGAGCAGCCATTCGCTCTTCGAAAGCCGGCATCTGAACGGCCCAGACCGAGAAGCTGAGGCGACTCCAGGCGTCCTCGGAGGAAACGGGAATCAGCACCGGCGGTCCTCCTGTGTAAGCAGGCCGGTTGAGGAAGACAATCGCATTCACCGGGCTCTCTTCGGCCTCTCTTATGTTCGCGATCGTCCGTGTGCGCACTTCGATGGTGGGCTTTCCGTAAGCCCGAATCGTACTCTTCAGGTTCCGGAACTCTGGAAAGAGCTCGCCCACCGGTTCTCGAAATCTGAATTTCTGGGGATGACCGATCACCATGGGAAGGAATTCGTTGCGCTTAAACGCGCTAGCGTCGTCCGACACAAACGTCCATCCTCGACGAGAGCATGCGTAAGACAGCGAAGACTTTCCCGCCCCCGAGTTACCGGCTAACAGGACTCCTTTGCCCTGGTGCATGACGCAAGCCGCATGAATCGTGATCAGGTGCTTCACTTCGAGCAACGGATAAATCATGACATCCAAAAGGCATTGGCGAAAGTATTCCTGGTTTTTTGCGGTGGCTTCGGTTGCCCAGCCAAACGCAAATCCCGCCTCCAGGTCGAGGGACGCGAAGTTCTCGCGATCGGCAACAATGCTTAGCAGATGGCCTTGCGATCTGAACGTGGGCGGCTCTACGCAACCTGGGCTGCTGCTTTCTGAAAGAGCCAAGCGAATATCCAGCGGCGCGTGATCGTATCGCCGCCGATATGTGCCCCAGCTCCTGTCAGCTGCTTCGATAGCGGTGGCGGAGTTGGACCGGATTCTCACGGGAAATCCATAGGGATAGAACAGCGCCTGGTGCGCAAGGGGCACCCTTGTCTGCAGCGGGTCGTTAACGAGAGTTTCAACGGGGATCGAGATTGGCATAATCTTACTTTTGTTCCAGTGCTATTTCCAATTGAGGGCGCAAACACAGTTGCGACACACCGGATCACTCGCAATGTTTAGCGAAGTGCGAAAGTGCTGTGCTTCGAAACCGTTCAACACCTCCAGCAGGCTTTGTGATCTGAGTAATCCAATCGGCCGGTGAAAGAAACACGGCCGCACGACTCCGTCAGCCTCGATCACCACCGAAACAAATGGCGCATTGCACAACGGAGCCTCGCGTTCTGCAAGACCTAGATGTGCTCGAAAATGAAGCGCAATTCTCCACAGTTTGCGGGCGTTCTCCGCCACGAAGCCCGTACCGTCCCAGTCCTTGTGAAGCTCAACTAATTCCTCTTCCAATGCGGTGATTTCTGCAAGCGTCAGCGCCACTTGGGCCTTGCGCTGGGCTGGCCAGGGTTGCTCTCGATTAAAGGCTTCAGACGTTACATCAGCAGCAAGGTAAGAGATAGAACGGAGGCCTAATTCCCTGGCGGCTCGTGCTGTTTCACGAATGTGACGGTGGTTTACTTTCTGAATTGTGCATCGCGCAGAGATCGAAAACGCAGAGTTGATCGCCAGAATCGCGCGCACACCTCGCGCCAGCCGGGTGAAGGCGTCCGGCACCCGGCGTATCCGGTCGTGAATCAGGCAAGGACCGTCCAGCGAAACAATGACGTCATCGATTCGGTTGGCAATCTGCGCCGCATATCGTTCGAGAAGCAACCCGGTACTGAGAAGGGTCACGCGGATGTTCTTAGCGCGGAGCATGTCAGCCAGCCGAAAAAGATCGTTGTGCATCAGAGGCTCGCCGCCCGAGAAGACTACCCAACGCACCGACAGGCGCTCGAAATCAGCAAGGTGCCGGGTCAGATCCTCTTCAGTTATCTCGGACTGACTTGTTCCTTTCCAGATGTCACACATAACGCAGCGGCAGTTACAGCGGGCGTGTGGAGAGAGAACGATCACCGGCAATGAAGTGATAGTCGCTGTCATGCCGCGATAGCCTTACCTGCGAGACGAAGGGGTGGTTCCAGGGCCGCTGTGGCTCCATTCAGGAGAGCTGAGACCGGAGCGGCTACCAAATACCGTCCACGGTTCTCCACCTGGATGGATTGAAGAGAGTCGAGCAAACTGGTTGGTAAGCGATGCGCAAACTCCGTTGCGACCAGCTTTATGCGTCCGCGTAATATAACCAGAAGAGGATACTCCTGCAGCAGAGTCGTCGCTGGAGTTTGGCCGCGGTCACGCATTACCAGCAGATCGGCCGGGCCGTGGTGATTGATCTGTCCGAACCCCTCCGGCAGTCCGAAGATGCGAGCTGGCGCCGTGGTCACCATCACGTAGAGACGATGAGCGTCTACCGTTTGCTGAGCCACGCGCAATTCATCCAGAAGATCGCCGCCCGATGTAATAGCCGAATCGGTTCCCAGGGCGATAGGAATCGCTGAGTTAAAAACCGTTCTGTCCAGAGTTCGATTTAAAGTGAAGTAATTCGACGTCGGGCACCAGACAAGAGAAGCCGTCGTCCGGGCAAGACGTGTCACATCCGAACGACTGGCGCCAACACCGTGGACCAGTACCGTCGAGCGATCCAGCGCACCGGCCTTGGCCAAAATCCCGATCTCCCTGCGAGCCGTCTCGTCGGTGCCCTCAGCAGCGTGAATGACAAACGGAGTATCGATCGGCGTGTTTCGGAGACGTGTCAGCCAGTCAGGAGAAAAGTGGAGCGAGTGCGCCCATCCATACCGCTTCACAACCCGGACTGGAAACTCAGGATCCAGGAATACCGGATGAAAGGCATTATGATGGGCCACCGTTGTGACACCGGAGAGCAAGTTCTTGATGCCCCCCCAACGCAATCGCAGATCTTTCGCGACGAGTAAGTGTTGTTTGACCGGTGGCTCCTCCGGGCGGTAAATGTCTTCGGCCCACGAGCAGGCGTTTGCGTAAGGACCACATCCCAATCTGGGGAAGAGATTCAATTCCAAGTGATCATGAGCGTTGATCAGTCCCGGCAGAATCATCGAGCCGCCGACGTCCAAGGTAGTCGTTTGGGCGCTGGACAAGGGAGAAAACGAGATCAGCCCGCCGCTTATCCATAGATCGAGATTGGCGGTCCTGACCGAACTCATCGCAACTCGCGCACCTTTCAACAGCATGGTTTTTCCCAGATGGTAAGAAAGAGCGCCGGAACGCGCTGCGCGATCTTGAATAATTGTTCTCTGCCGGCCTTTTGAAAAACCGGAAGCTCTGGAGGTCCGAAATATAGTTCTTCAAGCGAAGTCCTCCGAAGTCCCGCCCTTGCCGCGGCCTCGTCAATCTCCTTCAGACTGCGTGGGTGGTGCTCCAGTTCGATCCGCCGATGGCCTAAGTGGAAGGAGCGCGTCCAGCCTGAGGCAAGAGCGTCCGGATGTAAGTCACTTACGGCAACCAGACCGCCGGATTTGGCCATGGCCGCGAATTCCTGGAATACCCGATCGATGTCTGTGAAGTACCCAAGCGATAACGAACAGACGATCAGATCCGCTACAAGGCCTCGAAAGGGGATGCATTCCGCGTCTGCCAGAACAAGCCTGTTGCGCAAGCCGGCAATCTTCAGACCTTCGAGTAACATGCTTTCACAGGCGTCGCATCCAAATACGTCCGATCCTGCCTGCTGGAAGTACGACAGCGACTGTCCGGTGCCACATGCTACATCGATCACTCTGGACGGTCGGATAGGGAGCAAAGCCGTTCGCATTGTTCGGCGTTCAAGCGACAAAATCGGATTTGGGGCTGAGTCGTAGACCGAAGCCCAAACGCGATGCCCTTCAATTGGTGACATACGCATCACAGACTTTCAAGCCGCGGTTTTCTTAAGGCTACGAATCGCTGCGCCCATTCAAGTTCGTACGGGAATTCATAGAAGCCGAACGAGTAACGCCAACTGCTCAGCAGGCGAAACATGTTCCGCCCCCACTTTGGCAGCTGGATGTCCTGCACCGTCGGCCAGCGAGAGTTAACGACCAAATCGAAGTTGTCTATGCGGCGCTTGAGACGCTGCGGCAGCCAGGCAACATTCGGATCATGGCGGGTTGTGAAGTTATACCAGCGCTCGGTTGCCCACTCTTCCGGGGTGCGAGGAAACTCTACTCGAGTCTCAACGTCACCATACATTCCGTCCGGATGAGGCGTCGGGATATAGTGCTGGACAATGATTTCCGCATCGGGATTCACGTGCTTGATCTTGCGAATGAACTCAATCGTCTCGCGGGTATCACGCTCCGGATCTTTGGGATTGCCAACCACAAACGAGAACTCCGGGACAATGCCGAATTTGCGAATCCGCCCCGCCAACTCCATGGTCTGCGCGGTCGTCACTTTCTTGTTCATCTGTTCCAGCACCCAGTCCGAACCGGACTCTGCGCCGAAGAAGATCATCGCCGCGCCCGCCCTCTTAAGCTGACGGAAGGTCTCATCGGAATAGCGCAGAACGGTGTCAATCCGGCCCTCGCACCACCACTTGAGATTCAAGGGTTCGAGGCACTTTGCCAGGGCAGCCGAATGGCTCTCGCTCAGAAAAAAGTTGTTGTCATAAAACTGAACGGAATCGATCTTGTACTTCTCTTTCAAGTGCCCTAGGACGGCCGCCGTGCGCTCTGGAGCCTCCGTCCGCTGCCGGCCTTTGTAAATTGGAACAACACCGCAAAAAGTGCAGCGAAACGGGCACCCGATACTTGCCTGGTGAACGACCGTCCGTCGCCCTAAGAACGTCGGGAGGACATAATTAACAGCATTCGGTAGATTGTCGTAAGGCAGCCAGGGGAAGTCATTGGGAGAACGGAGTGGCCTCTCGGAGTTATGCACATGCAGTCCGAAATCATCTTTATAAGAGAGACCTTTCACACCGGCGTACTTGCGCGTTGTTCGCAGGACGTGAATGAATTCGAGGAAGGTCTCCTCCCCTTGCCCTCGGACCAGAAAATCGACATAAGGCGCATTCAGCGCGGCGTCTGGATAGAGGGACGCAAAATAGCCGCCCCATACGATGGGGATTCGGGGGAATGCCTTCCGGAATTCCCGGCAAAGTGGAATTGCGGCCACCATCTGCGGTCCAGGCATGACGGAGACGGCGAGCAACGTCACGTTGCCCTGGCGAACCAGGCGCTCCAGCGTGGCTTGTGGCTGAGCATCGGCATTTCCATCGACGATGACGTACTCCTCTGTCCCCTCCAGCACCGCCGCGAGAGACAAAACGGCCAAAGGGAAACGCCTGTTTTTTGGCTTTGTTGAACGAGGATGCAGCAGGATGATCATTGGCTCTTGAATCTCCCGGTGTGGATCCAGAAGCTGGAAGGAGGTCTGCGCCCGCTGAGGTACGCTTTCAAAGGTCGCAGGCGCCACTGCCAGCCATACCAGGGCTTGTGGATCCGCCAGTCGATACTCAGGTGTTGCCGTAGCGAGTGTACGGTTGCAATGTCCAGGAAATCAATGCTCGGCAAGGCGTCTGACGGAAAGCCGTACTGTTTGAGAAACCTGGAATGTTTCTCTTCCACCATGCGCTGACCGTGCTCTTTCAGCCGGTAGATCGGCGTGTCAAGAATCACAAACAGGCCTGACGGTCTGAGACAGCGTTGGACTTCAGTCAGAGTTTGGACGTAGTCGATTGAGTAATGGAACGATGCATTGAAAATAGCCAGATCCATGCTGTTGCCGGGCAGTGGGAGACAGTCGAAATCGCTCTCGACAACGGAAAAGGCATCCTGGTCCGATGAGGCATTCCGATAATGATGAGCGGCGCGTAATCCATCGCGCTCGTCCGGAAAAATGTCCACGGCAATCGACCGGTGCCCCCGAAGCGTTAACCGGTGAGAGAGCCAGCAGTTGCCCGCCCCCAGATCAAGTACGTCGAGAGGTCGGGCGTAACGCTGCTCCAGTGGCGCCAGTATCTTCTTCAGGAAATAGGAAAACGTCTTGGCCCGCATCTCCCACATCGCCGCATTCGGATCAGCTGGATCGCAGAACGGCAGTGCGCGGTAGTAGTCGCTGGTATCGGAACCGCGACCTTCGGCATGCCGAATCTGCCGATAGCCGTCAAGAAATCTTTGGCGAGTAGTCTTCTCAACGGTCATATGCGTTCAAAGACATAGAGGCGATGATCCGCCAGCGAACGAAGGGCCGGCTTATCCGAGAGATATCGATCGAGACTAGACAGACGCTCAATGGCCCGCTGGGTTACGGTTTTCACGTATGATGGCGGAACAGCAATGCCAATTCCGTAAACGTTCAAAAGCCGGAAGTCTCTCCGGAAGGCTTTGATGAGGTCCGCGCCGGAGGGGTAGAACACATGCGTTGCCAATGAGGAGCGTGAATGCTTGTGCAAACGTCGGAAGGCTTTGCGCGGTTCTCCGCGGAGCAGATAAAATGCGATTTCCCAAAGACACAGCGGCCCCATCATGCAGAGCGCCAGATGACCTCCCGAGCGGACCATGGGCGCCAGAGACTTCGCGACAGGCGCCAGCGATTCAATGCAATTCAACGCGCCGAAGTTAGAGAGCACGCCATCAACTCGCAAAGCAAGAGAATCAAGATGTTCAATGTCGCAACAAAATGCATCGAGACCGCGTGCTCTCGCCACTTCAACCATCCTTCGAGAGCTGTCAACACCGTATGCCGATACGCCACGCGACTGGAAATGCAGCCCATCTATGCCCGTTCCACATCCCAGGTCGAGTACAAAGTTACCCTTTTTGAACAATGGATCAACTCGACGCCACACCTCTGACCTTTGCGCCTTACCGACGGGCGTATCCGACCAGAGCGAGTCATACTGCTCCGCGATCCGGTCGAATCCGGTTTCTGATAGAGCGACCATGACTGATCAGGCTTCCACTTCGTCATTTGTGACAAGAAGTCCGTTGCGGGCAGCCAACGTTTTTGCTGGATCCGGCGAAGGGGAAAGCTCGTTTCGGAGAAGATCGTCAGCGTATTGATAGAAGCGCCTCGAGTGCCGTCCCTTGATACGGATATCGCGATCCGTCGATTTGGACCATGGTCCGATTGGCACTAAACGCAACGACACGCGCTCGTAATAGGGAGTTCCCTTTATCGGATACGAAACGGTTGTGAAGCAAACGTCGGGCTGGCACTCCTTTGCATGCGCCACTGTCTCCTCAACATCAGTCACTTCTTCTCCTTCGTAGCCCCACATCAGGAACATACCGGTCTGAATGCCTAGATTCTTACAGGAACGAATAGCTGCACGGACTTGTTGGATCGTCACTCCACGCTGCATAGCGTCCAGAATTCGCTGCGAACCGCTCTCCGAGCCAATCCAGACGCGAAAACAACCAAGCTCGGCAAGTGTCTGCGCTACGGCTTCGTTCAACCGATCGGCCCGAGTGATGCATTCGAATGGGATCAATATCCTCCTGCGCCGCATCTCGGCAGCGAATTCGAATAGCCAGCCATGATGGATCGTAAAGACGTCATCCGCTAACCAGAGTAGTTCCGGATTGTAGCGATTCAAAATCCATTCAATTTCCTCAACTACCGCTTTGGGAGACCGTCGCCGGTGAGTGGTCCCGTACACCGAATGGCTGCACCAATTGCATTTGTACGGACATCCGCGGGCGGTAATCAGAGAAACAGAACCTTTGCCATGATGGTTACGCCACGTCTCCAGGTACTTCGGCATGTCGATGCGTTCACGATCCGGCCACGGCTGCGCATCCAGATCCTTTATCAATGGAGCAGATGCGGTGCGAACCAGGCGTCCATCTTCGGCGCGAAAAATAAGACCACCGATCGAGCTCCAGCAACCGCGCTTGAAATCCGATTGCAGCAAACTTTGCAGAGCCAGTTCGCCTTCGCCTGTGATGACAACATCGGCTCCGGCCGCGAGGTATTCTTCGGGGTAGTTGGCCGGCTCCGGTCCTCCTACGATGACATTCCAGCCAGCTTGCCGCGCGCAGCCAATAATTTCAAGCGCATTCAGCCTGGTCATCAGGTTGACATAGACGCCTATGGTGGCCGCTGCTTCGGTTCGCAGAAGGGTGAACAATTCGTTCTTCGACCCAAACGTTGAATCGTAGATCTCGACACCGAAGCCCTGCTTCCGAAGGTGAGAGGAGATATAGAGAAGTCCCAGCGGGGCATAGGGCTTCATGATCTGCTGCTCTTTTGGATCTTCGAAGAGAAAGTAGGCGTGCGTGAGGAGAAGGTTCATCAGGCCACTTCCATCGCGTACATCTCATTTGCCTTGAGTGCCTCAACCTTGGCCCAGGCATCTGCGATCACGGCGCCATTGTCTGACTCTCTGACTTCTAAACGGATGGCGCGGGCGAGAGCCCGATATAGCTCTGTCGAGAACGTACCGCGGAACATCATGGACAGATCGCCGCTCTCCATCCAGTTGGTTTTCTGACCAAGCTCGGATGCGACGAGCTGATAGAGTTTGGTGCCAGGGAGCGGATACGTAACCGAGACACCAACATCGTCAGGCTGTACCTGCCGGACCATGCGAATAGTCGCCTCTATGTCTTCCCAACGTTCGCCCGGGTAGCCAAATTGCAGGAACAGCCCGGTGCGAATTCCGTTTGCGCGAAGACTTTCACGGGCCTGCCGGATTTGTTGAACTGTGGTTCCCTTCTCCATGGCGTCGAGGATCCGCTGAGATCCAGATTCAGCGCCCATCCACACA
>CBAAAA010000093.1:0-12312 GCA_964658695.1 uncultured Solirubrobacteraceae bacterium
TATGCCTCACGTCGTCGCCGTTTCGGAGGGCAGTCGCTAGCGCCGCCGCAGAGACGAAAAATGACGCGTAACCAGTGGTCTGCCACTCTTCTGGCGATCTTGCTCTTTGGCGGTGGCGCTTTGGCCGGAGCCCTCGCCCATCGCTATTACACCGCCACAGCCGTCATGGCGAATACTCCCAATGACGCCTTTCGCCAGCACTACGTCTCCGACATGAAAGGCCGCCTGCACCTCACCGCCAAGCAGGTTGATCAGCTCGAAGACATCCTCGACGACACCAAATCAAAGTTCCACGCCGCGCACGAAACCTGCCGTCCGGCCATAGCCAAAGTGAAAGAAGAGCAGATTTCGAAAATCAAGGCCATTCTCACTCCGGCCCAGATCCCGCAATACGACCAGCTCCTGGCCGAGCGTGAAAGCCACGCCAAAGAACAGGAAAATAGCGAACGTCAAGCCGAAGAAAAGGAAGCCGCCGCCCGAAAAGCCCGCCTCCATTAAAGCTTCTCCCCATTGGCTGGTATCTTCGCAAGCAGAATCAATGACCCTTCTCGCCTGCTTCACTCATATGTTGACGGCAATACTGCTCAAACTCTAACCACTTGATCAGTGCGAACCTCGTCAAGCCTGAGTCCAGCTTGCGCTGGAGGACGCGCGTGCGGGCAGACTGCCACAGCTGCAGTGCCTCCGGATAGCGGCCTTCGCACATGGCAATACTGGCGTCGGCGGTTTGCAGGGCCTCCCGCCCCTCATGAAGGAGAGGCAACGCGCGATCCCGCCAGACGTGAGCTTTTCTCGCTTCCTGTTTGATCCGCGCGCAAGCGGAAGCCGCTTCCAGAAACAAGGCCGGCCGCAACTGCGCGCTGGCTTTGCCAGAGCTGGCCAGAACGTTCTCCAGGTGCTGCAGCGCCGCCCATTCATCCTCCTCATCCAGACGCCGGTAGAAGAGGAACAGCTGACAATTCAAATACTCAAGAGCTGTTCTGTCGACGGCAAGCAATCGCTCAACCAGCTGCGCGTCCCATTCGCGCGGACGGATTCCATGCGCCTCCTGTGTTTGAATCGCAATCAAGGCCGCAAATCCACGAGCCTGCGATGGCCGGAGCAGCAACTGCAAAACCCGCGCTCCATCAGACTTTTGTAACCCTGAGGAGAAAGGAACACCGGACACCAGGGCAAGGAACAAAGAAATCCAGAAGAGCGTTCCAATCCAACTCCCTACCCCACTGCCAAAGTGTGCGAACAAGAAACCGCAAAGCGCTGCTAGGATCAAGTTTGCAAGCGGTCCGCCTGCGACCATCCAAACGTAACGCGCAGCGCGGAAGTGTCTGTCGTTCACCAAAGGCTTGAAGAAGCCGCAGAACATGCGCCGCCACTTAAACTCAACGATCCAGTTTCCCCCGGATCTCATCGTCTGAATCGGCCCAATCGAGATCCCTCCCGCCTCCAGCCCCACCAGCTTGCCGGCGATCAGATGGCCTGTCTCATGCAACGCAATCGAAAGCAGCAGACCTGGCAAAATCAAAAGTCCATTGAAAGCTGGCCAATTCCAGGCCAGCAACAGCCTTTGATCGGCAAGGATCGGTAAGGCACCGATCGCCAGTCCAATGATCAGGCCCAGCAGAACTCTAAGAGCCCGCCGACGCGGCGCTGGCGGCTCAAGCCCAAGGTCGAGTATGGGAGTAGCGGACACAATACGCTAGTCTGGCTCCAATGTCCAGCTCAGCGCAATTCCCCTGCCGAAGTCCTATGGTGTACAGCTACTCCCACCCCATCATCATCTGCCAAGCCGATCGGGCCCGTATAGTCGCTTGATCTGCATTCCCCGTCAACTGCCCGCATTCGTTAGCGCGCTGTCAATGCGACTTTTCCGCCTTCGGTGCACTTTGCCGGGGCCCCTGGCGCTGCTGTAGTTGAGTCTGCTGAGTGGCATGCTTCTGCTCGAGCTGTTGCGATTGCTGTGTATGGCGCTGCTCCATCTGCTGCTTTTGCGAATCGTTGTAGTTCTTCTGGCTGGCTGCCTGGTGTTCTCTTTCCTGTTGCTGCTGGAGCTGCTGGTGTTCCTGGTTTTGCTGGGCTGCTAGTCTGTTCTGCCGCTGCTGATATTTCGCGTTGGCCGCGGGATTGCCGGCGTTTGGAGGCGTCACCGTGTGCGACTGCAATTCGCTGGCATGGTTAGCGTTGGCGTGCGCCGCATTAGCGGGTGGAGGTCTGTACTCGCCGCCTGCTTGCCGGGTCGGTACAGCGCCAGCCTTGAAGTCACCAGCTCGGGCGGTAGCGGCAATCGGCGGTCTACCCTGATTAACCGATGCGCGCAGTTGAGGATTGCCGCGGGCGGCGTTAACATGCTGCGTCTGCGCGGCTACTGGACCTGCATGACGCTGGTTCGCATAGGACTGTTCCTGCGGCGTCGGGCGCACTCCGATCCCACCGTTGCCACCGTTGTAGCTGACGTGAGTTTCACTGATGTTAGTCACCCTCACGTTGTACGTGTTGTGAATGATGGTGGTGTTTACGTGATTCACATACGTGTTGTAAGAAAAGTGATTCCCATCCCAGCGGCCGCCCTCATAGCCACGTCCGCCGTAACCAAAGCCGTAATTGATGCCTCCGTAGAAGCCCACCTGCCGCCCCCAATATCCCTCGTGGAAAAAGAAGGCGCTGCCGCCCCAACCCCAATAACCAGGAGTCCAGAGAAAGCCAACCTGCGGTGCTTCGACCCAGGTGCCTGGCACCCAGTAGTAACCGTCCTGGTCGTCGTAGGCCCAGTAACCGGGAGCCCAGATATAATCAGCAGCCGGACAGATCGGCTGCTCGTAGACTGGTAGCGCCGGCGGGCCGAAACTCACCGAAATGCCGATCCCCAATTGAGCGAATGCGCCCTGACAGAGAACCAGTAAGAGAAATGTAAACAGCAAAGAGCGATAAACAATCAAACTACGCATCGTGCTTCCTTCTGCCGGAGCGGCGGGTCACTTCTATCACACCTCCATACAGTCTAGCGGCCTCGGAGAATATCTAATGATCCAGTGCGGTTAAATATCGGGAGCTGATGAAGATCACTCGACTGAAAACCGCGGTGGTCGAAGGGAACTTCGACTGGACCTTCGTCCGCCTAGAAACTGATACCGGCATCCAAGGCCTGGGCGAATGTTTCTTTGCGCCCGGACTGACCGCCATGCTGCGCGACCTCGAACCCGTCGTCCTCGGAGAAGATCCCACCGACATCCGACGTTTGTTCCGGAAACTACAGTGGGCCGCTTCCGGAGCAGGCTCCATTGCCGGTTGCATCTACAACGCCATCACTGGAATCGAAGCCGCGCTGTGGGATATCGTCGGCCAGGATCTGGGCGTTCCCATCTATTTACTCCTCGGTGGAAAATTCAGGGATCGAATCCGGATCTATGCGGATTGCCATGGCGGAGAAGGCCTCGAAAGTCTCGATTCTGTGCTCCGCTCTCGCAAGGCTTCTTGGGCAGACGCTCACGCCCAACACACCTCGTCCAACTACTTCGACCATGCTGGCGAAGACGCGAGCGCCACACCCGCCATGTACGCTCAACGTGCCTCGGAAATGGCCGCGCAGGGCTTCACCGCTCTTAAGTTCGACATCGATGTTCCCAACCCGCACCGCTCAGACCCGCACAATCGCGGCCTCAGCAACCACGAACTCGATTACATGCTCAGCCTCATCGCCGCCGCCAGAAACGCCGTCGGCTTTGACGTAGATATTTCAGTTGACTGTCACTGGCGATTCAACCTGGCCGACGCTAAACGAATTGCCAAAGGATGTGAGCCGTTTCGACTTCTCTGGCTCGAAGACCCCCTCCCGCCCTGGAGTATCGAAGGCTTTCGCGAACTCAAGCTCTCCTCAACCACACCCATTTCCACCGGCGAAAATCTATATCTCTTCGAAGGGTTTCGAACCATCATTCAGCGGGAGTGTCTGAGCGTCGTCTCCCCCGATTTGCAAAAAGTAGGCGGCCTGAGCGAAGCAAGACGCATCTCCGAGTACGCCGACAGCTACAATCTCGCCCTAGCTCCGCACAACATCAGCAGCCCGATCGGCACCCTCTCCAGCGCCCATTTCTGCGCAGCTACACCAAATTTCCTCGCGCTCGAATACCACGCCAGCGAGGTCCCCTTCTGGGACGACCTCGTTGCGGATCGCAGCAAAGCAGGCCTCATCCAAAATGGCTACATCGCAGTTCCGGAAGCGCCCGGCCTGGGAATTAAACTGAACGAAGACGTTGCGCGGCGCTATGCCCGCAAAGGCGAGCCATTCTTCGAATAACACGGGAGACACAATGAAAAAATGGACCTCGGACGACGAGCTGTTTCCTCTGGTTGAGCGTGAGCTGTTCACCAGCGTCATCGGCGACGTGATGGATAAACTCAAGCTCGTCCACCAGTTCCTCCCGCCGCGGATTCGTCCCCTGCAAGCCGAGACCATGATGGTTGGACGCGCCATGCCAGTGCTCTCAGGAGATGTCTTCGACGACAGTATTCTCAATACTGCCAATCCACTTAGCGCCAAACCGTTCGGTCTCATGCTCGAAGCTTTGGACGATCTGCGCCCCAACGAGATCTACGTCAACACCGGATCATCACCGCGCAACGCCTTGTGGGGAGAGTTGATGACCACCCGGGCCAAAGTATTGGGCGCAAGAGGAGCTGTCCTCAATGGATACATCCGTGACACGCGGGCAGTCCGTGAACTGAACTTCCCAACCTTCAGCTTCGGTTCTTACGGGCAGGATGCTGCCCCGCGGTACAAGGTCTACGACTTCCGGATACCGGTCGAGATCGGAAGTGTCCGCGTCGAACCTGGCGACACAATCGTCGGCGACATCGACGGAGTTCTTGTCATCCCGAAGCGTGCAGAAGACGAGGTGTTCAACTTGGCGTTCGAAAAAGCGCGAGCAGAAAAGACCGTTCGCAACGAACTCGCAAACGGCTCCACTGCCGTCGCCGCTTTCGCGAAGCACGGCATCATGTAGATCTTCTAAAACAGCCCCACGTTGCTCACAAACTGACAGCCTGACCCATTGCTGCCCGCGCCACCAGTCTGGTTTACGTTGCCTTCGACCAAGCTCGGGCACCCTACATTCGGGCTGGCGTTGTCCGTGAACACGTTGTGACGGAGGATCGAGTACATCGGAGCGTTAAAGCCGTTCGCCGAGAAGTTAAAAATGACCGGCGCGCTGAAGCCGAACGTTTTCAATGGTCGCTGCCTTCGAGTAGAGTAAGTCGATACCAGTCACCCTCTGAAAATTAAATGTGGGCGCCGTTGCGGTCATGGTAATCGACCCGTTGCGAATCGTGACACCGGTAGTGGCCACTCGATTCTCCGTGATGCAACTGCCGCCGGACACCGCGCCTTCGTTGAACGAGCACTTCACGTTGAACCCGTTCAGGTCCAAAGTCACATCATTCGTCTCGATCTGAATCGTTGCCTTGTTCAGCGGTGACGACAGATTGCCGCTCAGTTTATAACTGCCAGGCTGTGTGATGTGGTACGGAAATCCTCCAGCCGCCGTGATCGTCGAGGTATTGATGAGCACTTGGCCATCCACGGCGAAAAGCGCGCGAGAAGCGAGTAAAACCAATACCGCTAGTCTGTACTTCATGATCTCTCCTTAGGGTGGTTACCAGATGAGCCGCGATGCCGTACGGAGATGACAAGGGTTCCGGCGGCGAGCGCCACGGCTATGAGTGAAAGGCTGGATGGCTCAGGCACAATCGGCGCCTGAATAGCGGAGTACGATGTGATCGTTCCCTGAATGTCGGTAATTTCGTCGTCCTCAAGAAGATCTAGCGGGTGCGGCTGATCAAACCCGGCTGCCCCGACGTCAGTCGAAAACAATCCTGCGGCCGGAATGCTGAAGTTCGCACTGAGCGCGTTTCCTATTGAACACTCTGCTTCGCCGATACATCCCAACAGGCTGACGTCGTCCTGGCTGCCGTCCGCCGCAAACGTCAGGCTGATCAAATCGAAGTTTTCCTCCGAAGCCAGTGGCGCTGCCACGTCAAATGTCAGGGAGGAGCCCGTGAGATCAAACGAACCCGGGCCTGTGATCACGTTTGTAAACTGCGGGTCAGCGTATAAGCCTGCAGATCCTGGATGTTGTTCAGAGATGGATTACTGGAAGCCGGGCCGGTCCCATCCAGTGTCGATTGACTGATTAGTCCACCAATAACCACCGACCCCGCGGAGAGATGGACGATCGGTAGACACAACAAAAATAACAGTGATATGGCATGTCGCAAACTGGTTCCCCTTTTCGACAGCCCGCGGTTGAATAGACATGTTAGCCGTGAAAGGGCGCGCTTTACTCGACAAGAAATCCCATCGAGCCGTTTCTGTTCGTTTTTGAACACTCGAACGCCATACGCGAAGACTTCATCCCCGAATCCGCCAAAATCGCACTGCTTCGCGCCTTTAGACTTTGGCACCCGAAATGCCTTAATCACTTTAGTTTCGATCTCTATGCTGAACGACCTCCAGTACGCGCTCCGTCAGTTCCTGAAATCACCTGCCTTCACGATTGTCGCAATCCTGACTATCGCGTTGGGAATCGGAGCGAACACCGCCATCTTCTCGGTAGTAGACGGCGTGCTCATTAACCCTCTGCCCTATCCGGATTCCGGCCGCATCGTCGTTCTGTACCAGGATCTGCCGAACTTCAAAGATGGCTCCATCTCTTACCCTAACTTCCTTGATTGGCAGCGTATGAACGAGAGCTTCTCGTCAGTCGCGGCCTATCGGCCCACCGGCTACAATCTCTCCGGCCAGCGTGAGCCGCGGCATCTTCACGGCGAAATGATCTCGGCCGGTTTCTTTGAGGTGCTCGGTGTCCATCCCTTGATCGGTAGAACCTTTACTGCCTCAGACGACCACCGCGGCGCAGCACCCGCTGCCATGATTTCCGAAGGCCTGTGGAGGCGCGATTTCGGAGCAACTCCCAACATCATCGGCCAGCGCCTGGACTTGGATGGCATCGGGCGGACGGTGGTGGGGGTAGTTCCCTCCAGCTTCCGGCTCCATGTTGAGAATTTTCAAAGCGGGTCCGACGTCAACGAGATCTACACTCCCGTCGGCGACTATGACGACCCCAGGTTTTATGCCGATCGTGCCGCTGGCTGGGGCATGAAGGCCGTCGGACGGCTGAAGCCAGGCGCGACCCTGCAGACTGCGCGCGAGGATATGGACCGCGTCTCGCGTTCACTCGCCGCAAATTACCCCAATACCAACAGCAATCAAAAAGCAAATCTCGTCTCCTTGAAAGAAGCCATGGTCGGGGATATGCGTGCACCCTTGCTCATTCTTCTGGGCGCGGTCTCTTTCGTCCTGCTCATCTCTTGTGTCAATGTCTCGAACTTGCTGCTGGCGCGGTCCACCGCCCGGGAACACGAATTCGCAATTCGCATCGCCGTGGGTGGCGGGCAGTTGCGCATCATTCGGCAACTCTTGACGGAGAGCATCCTGTTGGCGCTCGCCGGGGGCAGTCTCGGCCTGCTGCTCGCCCAATTCGGAACCACAGCCGCTCTCGCTTCCGTGCCCCATACCATTCCGCGTGCCGAAGAAATTGGACTCGATTATCGTGTACTTCTTTTCACCACCGTGGCCTCCATCCTCGCTGGTGCAACCTTCGGTCTTGCACCGGCGCTCCGGCTGCGCAATTCGAATCTCGCCGGTTCGCTTCGCGAGGTTGGACGCTCAGTCGCCAGTTCCCGCAGCCGTACCCAGCGTGTCTTTGTCATCGTCGAGATGGCGCTCGCCCTCGTTCTGCTGGTCGGCGCAGGCTTGACCATTCGCACACTTGCCGTCCTGTGGCACCTCGATCCAGGCTTCAATCCGCATGGCGTGTTGAACTTCGACATCGCTCCGCAGCCTTCTCTCGCCAAAGAAGATCCTGCCGCCATTCGCGCCTTCTTACGCCAGGTTCACGATCAGCTTGCTTCCGCTCCGGGCGTCGCCGCCGTCTCCCTCAGCTCCGGCTCCAGCCCGATGCAGGACGACTACGATTGGCACATCTGGTTCGCTGGTCGCCCCAAACCTTCTCACCCCAGCGAGTTGCCGATGTCGCTCATGTATGTGGTTGAGCCCGACTACCTGAAGACCTTCCAGATCTCTCTGAAGCAAGGTCGTTTCCTCAGCGCCATCGATAACGAGAACTCGCCCGCAGTTGCCGTGATTGACGAAAGCATGGCCCAGACATACTTCCACGGTGAGAATCCGATCGGCCAATATCTTGTCCTGGACAATGATCCCGAGCAGCCGAATAGGCGCCCTCAACCGCGCATCGTCGGGATTGTCAATCACGTGAACCAATGGGGACTAGACGATACCAGCCGGACCTTGCACGCGCAAGTCTATCTTCCCCTCGACCAGATGCCGGAACACGACATCCGCTCCATGGCACAGGGAGTGGAGGTATTCGTGCGCCGGACTAACTCGACGTCGCCCGATTTCAGAATGCTCCGGCAGCGCCTTCAATCGCTTAATCACGAAATGATCGCCTACGGAGACCAGTCCATGGAACAGGTGGTGCTGGACTCAATCGCCAGCCGGCGTTTCAGCATGACTCTGCTGGCCGCGTTTGCCGCCATCGCCCTGTTACTCGCGAGCATCGGCATCTACGGCGTCTTGTCATACCTGGTGGCACAGCGCACCCGCGAAATTGGAATTCGTATGGCATTGGGCGCTGGCCGCCCGGAAGTCCTGCGCATGATCCTCACCGACGGAGCATGGATGACCTTCACTGGCATCGGCATCGGCATCGTTGCAGCACTCGGACTTACGCAACTGATGTCCAGCATCCTGTTCGGTGTGAAACCCACTGACCTCGTTACCTTCTCTCTTGTAATCGCCACCCTCTGCCTGATCGCCGCAGTCGCCTGTTTCGTTCCTGCCAGAAGAGCGATGAAGATCGATCCTCTGATCGCGTTGCGCGACGAATAGCTCCGCCATGTCCGTGCGGCTCGCCTAGCCCGGTGTTCGTTCTTCGAAGACCAAGACAGCAAGAACCGACGTCCTGAAGTTCAGCCCTCTCGAATAAAAAATAGCAGCGAATCTCCACAAAGATGTCGCCATTTGCGAGCCGTTCAAGAACTCGAGGCCACACCTGCCGAAACAGACTGAACAGGAACGTTTTTTCGGCAATTGCCAACTCGCACCCAAATCAGCGTGGCCGTCGGTGTTTGCAGAACCATGTCGGCAAAATCCTCATCTTTCGAAATGAGAATCATTCCCTGCCTGGACGCATAACCCCAAAAGCTCCGCATCAGTGGAATCGCTTAGTCCGAGGTCCGCAACATGCATGGCCTTCTCGCCGAATCTCCCGGAAGCATTCTCAATCCGATAATCGACCATGCCACGGAAATGGCCGGCGGCCGCAAAGATGCCATGCAGTGGCTCCGAACGCCGATTGATGAATTTGATTTTGCTGCCCCTATGTCCCTCCACGCAATAAAAGAAGGGCAGATGCGCGCGAATGACATTCTGGGCCAAATGAACACGCTCCGACACCGCCCAACTGCGCCGCTTGCCCTCTGCCGATATCATCGAGCTATAGTAAGCCGTGATTTCTTCGACGATGATTTCATAGCCGCGGTTCAGACTGCGGGAGGACGCGCCAGAATCGAGACGCTAAAGGCAGGCGTTCCGGTATTTTATTGGGATGCCGAGCGGAACCCCGACGTCATAGAACAGCCCGACGGTCGAAAGTTTGAGATCCGTTTCCTGCCTGGCCAACCCCGCGACCGCAATTACACCATCCTCCGGGAACTAGACGAGACTGCGGCCTGATCCGTGCCGACCCTCACCGTGTTCGCAGGGCCGAACGGCTCCGGAAAGACCAGCATCATGCATAACCTGGACTTTATCGGTCGAGAAAATCTGCTCGAGGCCGATGCCATCGCTGAGCGAATTCAGACGAATGACCCGGGGAGCGCAGCACTCGCCGCGGGACGCGAGGTTCTCCTAAGAACATACGCCTACATCAATTCTCATCAGGATTTCGCAATCGAGACCACGCTCGCGGGCAGCTGGACAGCCACCGTCATAAGAACTGCTCTGCAGGAGCGCTTTTTTGGTCCGCCTAGTCTTCATCTGTGTCAATAATCCCGAACAAAGCATCCAACGTGTTCACGAGCGCGTCGTTCAGGGCGGCCATTATGTACCCGATGATGACGTACGTCGGCGGTATGTGTGAAGTCTGTCGAATCTCAACGGGTGATACCGATTGTGGATCATGCAATCCTTTACGACAACTCCGGTACCGAGCCGAAGCTCGTGATTGAATGTCGATCTGGAATTGTCACCAGGTCCGTAGCTCCCTTGCCGCCGTGGACCGCAGCCGACTTCCTAACCACATTTTCGTCGTGAGCAAACCTCCTCTGGTCCATCTCGATACGACGGCGGGCAGGGTTTCTTGAGAGTAGGTGAGATGGAGTTTTCGTCCTGATCACTCGAACTCTACTGGCTCACCTTCCCCACCAACCCATCCCGCTCCCGCCGCTGTATCTCCTCCGCTAACTTCACCTCCCGACCGGCTTCCTCCGCCCTACCCACCTTCCTCAAAGCACTCCCCAACACGTAATGCGCCTCATAATAATCCGCATCCAAACTAACCGCTTTCTGCAGCGGCTCAACGGCCAGCTCTGCCCGATCCAGCATCACGTACGACTTCCCCAGCTCAAACAGAGCTTCCTTATAACCTGGATCCACCGCTAATGCCTTCTGTAAATAAGGAATCGCCTCGGCAGGCTCATTCCGCTTCCGCAGGATCTCCCCCAACATCCCGTTCGACACCGAGTCAGTCGGATATCTGACTAACTCAGCCCGAAACTCACTCTCCGCCGGCCCCGCCTTGCCCTCACGCAGATAAATCAAACCCAGCCCTGAGTGCACGCCCAACACCGTGCTATCCGACTTAGCAGCCGCCAGATACTCCGTCTCCGCTTCCGCCTCGCGATTCATCTTGTCGTACGCCATGCCCATAAACATATGCGCTTCGGCTGAATTAGGGTTCACCGCCATTACCCGCGAAAACACGTCCGCCGCCCGCTCGTAATTCTTCGTCTTCAAATAGGCGCGCCCTAACATGTCGAGCGTTGTCATGTCCTCCGGCTTTGCTTGATTCGCCTTCTCGAGGTAAGTCGCCGCCTCCGGATATCGATCCAGCGCAAATAACGTTAATCCAGCTAAGTCCCAGCTTTGAAATCCAGGCCGCTCCTCGGCCACTTTCTCCAACAACGGCAAGGCCATTGCATACTGCTGCGAACGAAAGTAATCAATCCCCAGATTCGCGCTCGTCACCGCGTCCCCTGGAGCAATCCGCAGCGCCTTCTTATAAGTCGCAATCGCTGCGTCATGCCGTCCTTCCCGAGCCTGCGCGATCGCCAGATCATTTAAAATCTCGATCGAGTCCGGAGCCATCACCAACGCCCGCTGAAACGCCTGCTCCGCTGCCGCATTATCCCCCCGTTTTATGGCCTCCGAGCCCTCTATCAGAATCGATCGAAGTGCGGGCGGAATCTCCCCACCCTGGTTCTTCTGCGCGCCCGCAAGCAGACAACTCAAACCACCCAACAAACAGCAAAAGGCCGCCCGGAAGAGGACGGTTCTGACCTCCCTGAAGGCTTTCAAGAACGAACGCTCCATTCAGCTAGAAGTTTAGCTTCAGCGCCAGCCGCAAAGGATCATGTGCCGGAGTCAACCGACCAAACGCCCCAGCCAAAACAGTTGCCCCATCCACCCCCAACCCGAGCCGAATGGACGCGAAATTGGCCCCATTCCAACCCCATGCCAAAATCCGGTAAATTACCTAAAGATCTTCCAACCAGAAAAAATGCGGCGCATTGTCGATTCGCAGAACATCGAGCGTCGTAGCCCCAGGAGGAAATAAATCATGCAATACCTGCTTCTGATTTACGAAGACGAAAGTCGCTTTCTGAAAGGCTACGACGAAGCCGAATTCGCCGAGTACGGCGCCTTCGGACAAAAGCATGCCGGCGTCATCAAAGGCGGCCAGGCTCTGCAACCCACCGCCACCGCCAAAACTATCCGGGTGCGCGATAGCCAAACTCTGGCCACCGATGGCCCCTTTGCCGAGACCAAGGAACAGCTTGGCGGTTACTACCTGATCGAAGCCGCTAGCCTTGACGAAGCCGCCACAGTCGCCGCCGGTATACCGGGTGCACGCTTCGGCTCCATCGAAATCCGCCCCATCATGTCCTTCTCATAATTCATTTCACCCGGAGACCAGTCATGACTGCAGACATCGCAAACTCTGAATTGACTACTGCGGA
>CBAAAA010000094.1:0-10920 GCA_964658695.1 uncultured Solirubrobacteraceae bacterium
GGAAACGATGGCCTGCGCCAGCCGCCCATCCAGGCGGCTGTCCCAGGAAATGTGCGATCCCAGGCCCGGCGGCAGGCCGTGCGCCACCACTTCAAAGATGCCGCCGATCGTGTCCCCGGTGCGATAGGCGACGTCCACCGCCGCTTTCATGCGCGCCTCCGTTTCCGCATCCGCGCAGCCAAGCAGGACATCGTTGCGCTCGTTCAGGGCAACAATCTCCTCCCATTCCACTGCGCGCTCCAGCTTCACCGGACCGACGCCCACCACATGGCTCAGAACTTCAACGCCGAATCGTCGCAGGAACGTTTTCGCCAGTGCGCCGAGCGCCACTCGCGCAGCCGTCTCACGCGCGCTTGCCCGTTCCAGAATGTAACGCGCATCTTTGAAGTTGTACTTCACCGCCCCCGGCAGGTCCGCGTGACCCGGACGCGGCCTATGTACCGGTTTGTCTTTCGTTTCTTCGGCGTCTTTTGCCTCAACAGGGAGAGTTCCGGTCCAATTTTTCCAGTCTTTGTTCTCGATCAGAATTGCAATTGGCGACCCGATGGTCTGCGAGTGCCGCACTCCGGAGACGATGTGCGCGCGATCGGTCTCGATCTTCATCCGGCCGCCTCTGCCGAAGCCCTGCTGTCTGCGCCACAACTGCCGGTCCAGATACTCTGTGTCAACCGGAACACCCGCCGGAAGCCCGGTTAAGGTGGCGACAAGGCACTCCCCATGCGATTCTCCAGCAGTCTCAAAACGCAACATTTTCCCGGTAGCTTCATGGTAACCAACGCCGGTATCGCGGTCCCTGACGCCGCCGGCTGGTCACCATTGTGCGAAAGAGTGGATTTGCAACACTGGCGAAGGTTCCCTCTCACATGCCGGTAATCCCGTCTGACGCTGGATGGCCTGCGAACACCATGGTCTCGATTGACCCCGCCGGAACATCAATCGTTACGTCTCTTGGTCGCGCGTCCGCTGTCGCGCTCAGCGGTGGGAAGAAGACACCCAACGACATCTATGAATCTCGCGGCGTCCGGTTCCCTTAGCTAAAACGCGTTGCATTATGGTATCACCGGCGATATCATACGGGCGGATGAGGCAGCGCGAAAAACTCTTATCAAAGATGCGGAACAATCCGCGCGACTGGCGGATAGAGGACCTCCAAACCTTGGCAGATCACTATGGCATCAGCTACGACCAGCACGGCACTAGTCACGTAACGCGTGACGGTTCCGGCGCACAAACCGATCAAACCCATTTACATCAAGCAATTCTTGACACTCATTGAAGGCGGCCTGTGATGAAGAAACGATTACCAGGATACGCGGTTGTAATTCGGCCTCTTAGCGAGGCGGAGGGTGGCGGCTATCTAGCAGAGTATCCTGATCTTCCGGGGTGCATGGCGGACGGTGAGACACCGGAAGAAGCTCTGAAAGAATCGCGCGATGCTTTGGCTTCTTATGTGGCTAGCGTCCAACAACATGGGGACGCTTTGCCTGACACAAGAGGCGTCTGGCGTCAACGAGCACCAAAGACCCTTCAACTGCGGCTTCAGCGCGAGGCCGAGCGTGAAGGCGTGTCATTCAATACGCTAGTGGTCAGCTTGCTGGCCGAGGGTATCGGACGCCGCACCCGTTGACCGATCCCGGACGACCGCGCTGCAAGTGACCAGTGTTGTCTCTTGCGTCCGCCTGATCTCAGAAGGCATCCGATGAGATAATTGAGGCTCAGCCGCCTTTTTACAACATGCGCCCCAGCGTCGTCGAAACACTCATTCACTCAGCGTGGCGGCGACGACTGGTCGTTCTCACCGCCGAGCAATTGGCATTCGCCCTGCTCATCGTCTGCGCCGGAGCGATCGTCATGCTTCTGACGGGCACTCAGATTCTGGAGTGGTACTGGCTGCTGTTGCTCGCCGTCATTGGTCTGGCCATTACCGGCTGGCGCATTCAGCAGCGGCTTGTGCAGCGGTATGAGGTGGCGCGCCTGATCGACGACCGCCTGCAGCTTCAAGACTCGTTGTCCACGGCTTGGTTCCTGTTAGGCGATTCTTCAGCCGGCGACCGTCCCGCGGCGCGCCATCAGCTCCGCCAAGCCGAGCAGATCGCCTCCGGGATCGCACCGGAGAGCGCATTTCCCATAATGATGAGCCGCCTGTGGATCGCCACTCTGGCCTTGCTGGCAATCATCTTTGGCCTCTTCGCCGCGCGCTACCTGGTGAACTCGTCCTTGAGCCTGAGGCCGGCGCTCATCCACCTGCCGTTCTCCTCCCTGAAGAGCGCCACTGCCAAAGAAAAGACCACAGGTGACGGGCGCAAAACGGAAGCCAAAGGCCAGCCTGTTCGCGAGCTTCTAGCCGGACAACAGCACGACATACGATCCCAGCCGGCAGACCAACCGCAAATGCCGCCCAACACTCAAACCGACTCTCATTCGCAGCAGAACGCGAACAGCACATCCTCCGGCAAGTCCTCCTCCCAAGCGCAGCAGCAGCCCGAAGATGGCCAGTCCAATTCCAAAGAAGGTTCGCAGAGTTCGCAGCAGGCGGAAGCTAACAATTCGACCGGCGACTCGAAACCGGGTCAGAATTCTAAACAATCTAACAGCTCCCAGCAGCAGGACAAGGGACAAAGCAAGCCCAAAACCGCGGATGGGCAGCAGACTCCCGGGCTGATGGACAAAATGAAGGATGCCCTTTCGGGCTTGATGGCCAAGCTGCAGCGGAATTCGGCAACCGACAGCACCTCAAAGGACAGCAAGACCAGCAATTCGGCCAATCAGAAAGGCGATTCCCAGCAGAACGCGGCGAACAAGAAGCAGCAGAGTGGCGCGCCTGACCAGAACGGCCAGAAATCCGAAAGCTCTCTCGATTCGCAATCCGCAGCCCAAGCCGCCGCAGTCGAGAAAACTCCTGCTTCTTCTATTGGATCCAGCAACGAGGCGATGCCACAATCGAAGACCAATGACCCGCAATCGGGAGCGGGACGTCAGGATGGCCAAAAAGACCTGAAGCCCGCGGATCAATTGAAGGCGATGGGCAAACTGGCCGAGATTATCGGCAAGCGTTCCGCGAATCTCACAGGCGAGATCAAGGTGGACAAGCCCACCGGCGAACAGCAGTTGCAGACGCAGTATTCGAACCAGGTGGGTCATCACGCCGACACTGGCGGCGAGATCAATCGCGACGAAGTACCTTCCGAGTACCAGAATTACGTGCGCGCCTACATGAAAGAAGTGCACAAAGAGGCGAATGCCGCCAAGTGACAGGGT
The DNA here is from genome assembly GCA_964658695.1 of uncultured Solirubrobacteraceae bacterium. Classification (GTDB taxonomy): domain Bacteria; phylum Acidobacteriota; class Terriglobia; order Bryobacterales; family Bryobacteraceae; genus Bog-105. The sequence continues at coordinate 3,259 of CBAAAA010000094.1, forward strand.
TCCAGGCTATTTTTTGTCTCTGCTGTTCATGACTGATTCGGCGTAGTAGTTTTTGACCTTCGCCTCATCGCGAGCCACTTCGTAGAACGCCGACCTTAGCAGTTGATCCTTGCGCTGGAACAGCTCGCGCCGGATGTTCTCCTGCACTCGAGGATCGCTCAACTCACGCTGCCCGGAAGGCTCCTTCGAGATCACCTTTAGAATTCGATAGCCATCCGCCGTGTGGAGAATCGGCGAGATCTGCCCGGGAGTCATGTCCATGATGGCCTTGCGCAGCTCGGGATTGGCCTGGTTCAACGCCGACTCAGGAACAAATCCATAATCGCCGCCATTCGAAGCGGTCTTAGGATCCTCAGAATACTTCTGCGCCTCGGCGGCAAAATCAGCGCCCTGCCGCAAACGCATCTGAATCATCTGGATCTTGGTCCGGGCCTGATCGTCATTTTGCGCCTTGTTGTTCTTCAAATTGTGAACGCCGGGATCGGGAGTCGGTGTGACCAGGATCTGCGCCAAACGTACCTGGTTTTCAGCTAGATTGAAGCTCGCCTTGTTGGTGTTGTATGTATCCGCCACCTCCCCGTCCGAGATCGAGATATGCGAACCGATCTCTTTGTTGAACAGCTTCTGCACACTGAGCTCACTGCGAATCTGGGCGCGAAACTCAGAGGGGCTCATCTTGCGCTGCACCAGCAATTTTTGAAACTCCTCCTGCGTGTAGGGCGCCTTCAACTCGCTCAGCTTGGCATCCACATCGCCATCGGAAGCCAGCAGGCCTTCTTTCTCCGCCCGCTGGAGCATGATCTCCTGATCGATCAAGGTGCGCAGCGTCTCCAGACGCAGCTGCGTGGCCTGGTCATCGTTAGCCTTCAACGGTGAGTTCGGAAACTGGGCCGCCACCGTACGATCCAGAGTCGCGTACGTAATCGGACGATCGTTCACCGTTGCGGCGACATCCTTCGACACCGGTTTGCTACAGCTCACCAGAACGGCGCCTACGGCGGACAGGAGCAACAAATTTGAAAGGAACCACCAGCCGGGGTCAGCTCTTTTCGCCATTCTACTTAGGCTTTTGCTTTCTTGATCTCATCCGTCAAAGCAGGAACAACCTCAAAGAGATCCCCCACAATGCCGTAGTCAGCTGCTTCGAAGATCGGCGCATTTTCATCTTTGTTGATCGCAACAATCGTCTTCGAGCCCTTCATGCCAACCAGGTGCTGAATCGCTCCCGAGATGCCGACGGCGAAGTAAACCTTCGGCGAGACGGTCTGGCCCGAGCTGCCGACCTGGCGTTCCATAGGGAGCCAACCGTTGTCGCAGATGGGACGCGAGGCCGCAAGCTCCGCTCCAAGAGTCCGTGCCAGTTCCTCGATAATTTTCAACTTATCCTGATCGCCGATCCCGCGTCCGACCGAGACGATGATCTCCGCCGCGCTCAAGTCTACTGACCGCTGACTCTCCCGGTATGGCGGCTCCGGCTTACTGCGAATCTGCGAAGGGTCAAGTTCCGCGGCAAAACGCTCGATGTGCGCCCCGGCATTGCCGGTTGCAACCGCCGCCCGAAACGCACCGGCCTGCACCGACAACAAGGCCATCTCTGCCGGGGCTTTTAACTCGGCGTTCATCTTTCCTTGAAATAACCGGCGCACAAACACCGGGCCGGGCTTGATCTCCACCACATCGCTGAAAAATGGCCGACCTAATCGCGTCGCCAACTTTGGACCGAAGTCACGCACCTGATAACTATGCGGAAATACCACAGTCTTGGGATTCACAGCCCGCAGTAACTGTTCCAGCGCCGCGGTATACCCATCCGGCGTGTATTCCCGCAACAGTGGGTCGTCAACTACGGTGATCTTCTCGACCGGGTAACCAGCCGCCTCTTGCGCCAGCGCCCGCACGTCACCGCCAATCACAACTGCCTGCAGACTGTTACCCGTGAACTCGGCTATCCGCTGCCCCGCCGTCAGCGCCTCGAACGATTGCCTGTTCCATTTCCCGCCGCGCTGCTCCAGAACCACAAGAACGCTCATAACACCCGCGCCTCAAACCGCAGCTTCTCTACAAGGTCGTGAGCCGCCTGCTTGGCGTCACCCGAGAAAATCCGGCTCTGTTTGTTCTTGTGCGGCATCGACAATTCTCCAATCGACTGGCCGGCGACGCCCTGGCCCGGCACGGATCGTATTTCTTTCGTTTTGGCCTTCTTGATTCCCATTAATGTCGCGTAGCGCAGCTTCTTAATACCGGACTGGATCGTCAACACGGCGGGAAGCGGCAGCAGCAGATTCTGGTACCAGCCATCCTCCAGTTCGCGCTTCACCCGAACCGAATCTCCGGCCGGCTCCACTTCCATCACGATGGTGGCGTGAACGAAGCCAAGCAATTCCGCCAGGATTACGCCCGTCTGGCCGTACCCCATGTCGTCCGATTGCAAACCCGTCAGAATGAGATCCGGCGCTTCTGATTTCAGCGCCTGCGCCAGCATTCTGCCCGCCCCCAGCGCATCCAGCGGCAGGTCCTCCGCGGTCTCTACGTGAATGGCGCGGTCGGCGCCCTTCGCCAAGGCTTCTCGAATGGTTTGCTGCACACGGATGGGCCCAGCGCTCAACACGACCACCTCTCCGCCCAGCTTCTCCTTCAACTGAAGGGCTTCTTCCAAGGCAAACGCATCCGGTTCGTTCATCTCATAAGTAAGATCGGATTCGTCCAGCCAGCGTCCACTCTCATTCACCCGCAACGCGGAGTCGCGCGCGGGCACTTGCTTCACGGAAACAATAATTTTCATGCAGTACGCGGGCCGGCTTCAGGGGCGGCGGTAGACATCACACTCCAGTATGCCGGACGCTTCCCGCAGTATTTCTCACGATACTTTCCAGAAGTGCCGCGGTCTTAACTCCGGAGTACGTAAACATGGCTAAAACCGCAGCTGACGTAATTGTCGAAACCCTGCTTGACTGGAAGGTGGACACCATCTTTGGCATTCCCGGCGATGGCGTCAATGGCGTCATCGAATCACTAAGAAAGAACCAGGACAAGATCAAATTTATTCAGGTGCGGCACGAGGAGGCGGCGGCTTTTGCAGCTTGTGGATACGCGAAAGTCACCGGTCGCCTCGGTGTGTGCATGTCCACCTCCGGACCGGGCGCGATTCACCTATTGAACGGCCTCTACGATGCCAAGCTTGATGGTCAGCCGGTGCTGGCCATCACCGGGCTCCAGTTTCATGACCTTATCGGAACACATACGCAGCAGGACGTTGCGCTCGACAAGCTCTTCATGGACGTGTCGGTCTACAACGAACGCATTATGGGCGCGGCGCACGCCCAGAACGTGACCGAACTCGCATGCCGGACCGCCATAGCAAGGCGCGGAGTGGCTCACGTAACCATTCCGGTAGACATCCAGGATCAGGAAGTAAAAGATGACACGCGATCGATGCGCAATCGCGCGGGCCACGTCTCCAACTCGTATTGGCGGGGTGCACATCGGCCCAAGCCGGAAGAGCTGCAGGCTGCTGCCGACATCCTCAATCACGGCAAGAAAGTCGCCATCCTTGCCGGACAAGGCGCCTTGCATGCGGGACCACAGCTTGAAAAGGCTGCCGAGATCCTGGGTGCTCCGATCATTAAGGCGCTGCTCGGGAAATCCTGCGTACCGGACGACAGTCCCTACACCACAGGCGGCCTCGGCCTGCTCGGAACGCTTCCCTCAGAGGAAGCGATGGAGGAATGCGACACCCTGCTCATCGTCGGCTCGACTTTGCCTTACATCGAGTTTTATCCCAAGCCAGGCGCCGCAAGATGCGTACAGATCGATGTTGACCCCACCCGCATCAGCTTGCGCTACCCCGCGGAGGCTCCATTGGTCGGCGACAGCGCCGAGACCCTGGACTCACTCCTGCCTCTGCTGAAGCCTAAGAGCAAGTCCTTCCTTGAAAGAGCGCAAAAGGGAATGAAGGACTGGAACGAGCTGCTGCACACTCGCGGCACCGTCAAAGACCTTCCTATGAAGCCGCAAGTGGTTGGCTATGAACTCGGGAAACGCATTCCGCCGAACGCGATGGTATGCAGCGACTCCGGAACGAATACTACCTGGTGGGCGCGCTACGTGCCTTCTTTGAAGGGCGCGATGCATACCTGTTCGGGCAATCTTGCCACGATGGCCTGCGGCTTCCCGTATGCGATCGGAGCGCAGGTCGCATTCCCTGAGCGTCCTGTGATTGCCTTCGTCGGGGATGGCGGGTTTACCATGCTGATGGGCGAGCTCGCCACCTGCGTCAAATACAAACTCCCCGTGAAGATCTTTGTCATACGCAATGACGAACTCGGTCAGATCAAATGGGAGCAGATGGTGTTTCTCGGCAATCCCGAGTACGTCACGGGATTGCAAGGCATCGACTACGCCGGCGTCGCCAGAGCCTTTGGAGTCACGGCGTTCACCATCACCGACCCTGCCAGCTGCGGCAGCATTATCGAGCAGGCGCTTTCCACAGCGGGTCCAGTCTTGATCGAGGCCATCGTGGATCCCAATGAACCACCGCTGCCTGCAAAAATCAAAGCCACCCAGGCTCTACATTTCGCAGAGTCAATGGCCAAAGGCACCAAGGATTGGGAAAAGATCGCGGCGGTGGTGGCGAAGCAGAAAGTCCGGGAACTGGTTTGACGCTTAAGCCAGCCGCTTAAAAATCAAACATCCGTTAGTGCCGCCAAAACCGAAACTGTTCGACAAGGCGTACTCGATATGCATCGGGCGCGCTTTGTTGGGCACGTAGTCCAGATCGCACTCCGGGTCTGGAAACTGGTAGTTAATCGTGGGCGGAGCAATCTGATCGCGCAGCGCCAGCACCGTGAAACCGGCTTCCACTCCGCCCGCCCCGCCCAGTAAGTGCCCGGTCATAGATTTGGTGGAACTCACGGCCAGCTTTGCAGCATGCTCCCCAAACGCTCGCTTGATAGCGCATGTCTCCGCCTTGTCGCCCAACCCGGTAGAAGTGCCATGTGCGTTCACATAGTGCACGTCAGAGGGCTGAATTTTGGCATCCCGCATCGCATTCCGCATCACACGGAAACCACCGTCGCCATCTTCCGGCGGCGATGTAATGTGATGTGCGTCCGCGCTCATGCCATAGCCTACGATCTCGGCGAGAATCGGCGCACCCCGCAGTGTGGCGTGTTCGAACTCCTCCAGCACCAAGATTCCGGAACCCTCACCCACGATGAACCCGTCGCGCTCTTTGTCCCATGGGCGGCAAGCGTGTGCGGGATCGTCATTGCGAGTGGAAAGAGCCCGCATTGCGGCGAATCCACCGATGCCCATGGGTGTGACGCAGGCTTCGCTGCCGCCGCAGATCATCACATCCGCGTCTCCATGTTGAATCAGCCGGAATGAATCGCCGATGGAATGGGCACTAGTTGTGCACGCCGTCGCAGTCGCGGAGTTCGGTCCTTTCGCGCCAAAGCGAATGGACACAAACCCACTGGCGAGATTGACAATACAGGACGGAATGAAGAACGGGGAAATGCGGCTTGGACCGCGTTCCAGCAGCACCTTGTGCTCGCGCTCGATGACCTCGAATCCGCCGATGCCACTGCCGATGTACACGCCAACCTGTTCGGCAATTTCCGGCGTCACCTTCAATTGGGAGGACGCCACAGCGAACTCGGCGGCCGCCATCGAGAACTGAATGAAGCGGCCCATCTTTTTGACGTCTTTCTTATCGACGTACTGGAGGGGGTCGAAGTCCTTGACCTCTCCAGCTATCCGGCAGGCGAATTCGGAAGCATCAAATTGAGTGATGCGATCAATGCCATTCTTCCCTTCGCGAATCGCCGTCCAACACTCTTCGGTACCAGTTCCTACCGCGGTGACCAGTCCTATCCCGGTGACAACTACTCTGCGCGGCAAGGCTACTTTTTCTTGGCCTCGATGTAATCGACGGCATCCTTCACTGTCTTGATCTTCTCGGCATCCTCGTCCGGAATGTCCAGATCGAAGGCTTCTTCGAACGCCATCACGAGTTCCACAATATCCAGGGAATCCGCGCCCAGATCATCCACAAAAGATGCGCTCGGGTCTACCTGGCCCTCATCGACCCCGAGTTGTTCGACAATGATCTGCTTAACCTTCTCTGCTACCGACATGCTTTAATCTCCTGTGTTTAGCAACCACATTTCGCCACTTTGGCCAGGCTGCCCGGTCCAACTCACTAAACTACATCATTGGGAAATGAAATCGCAGCGGCGGGTCGCTGCAGTGTACGGTTTGTCTACCAGATTTTAGCGAGCCGCACCTCTCCTGGCAAGTCTGACCGCCCGCTTGACTAGTCTGAAAATAGACCGCTTACCATGTAGATGTTGCGCGACCATTTACGTGTCCTGTACCTTCATGGTTTTGCTTCCAGTCCTAAGTCCAGAAAAGCAGTCTTCTTTGAAGGGCGGCTGCGGGCGCTGGGGTTCAGAGTAGATGTTCCGGATCTCGCGCGGAACGACTTTCGGAAGTTGACCATCACGGGGCAGTTGAACGTCATCGAAGAGTTAGCCAGCCACCAGCCAGTAATCCTGATAGGCTCCAGCATGGGCGGCTATCTCGCGGCCCTGTATGCTGCCAAACACCCGGAGGTGGATCGGCTGATCCTCCTGGCGCCGGCTTTTGCATTTTATAAGCTCTGGCTGGCCCAGGTACCTGAACCCGAACTTACCCGATGGAGAGAAACCGGCTCGATCGACGTCTTTCACTATGGAGCTGGACGTAACATGCCTCTCGAATACGGACTGCTGGACGATGCCAGCCAGTTTGAAGACTTTCCGCCGTTCACTCAGCCCGCCCTCATTTTCCATGGGGATCAGGATGAGTCAGTGCCTGTCCGGTATTCGGTCGAATTTGCGAATTCACACCCGAATGCCCGGCTGGTACGGCTGCAATCCGGGCACGAGCTGACAGACGTACTAGATCGTATATGGCTGGAGTCAAAAGCGTTTCTTCCGGGGTCAACGATTGGAAATTGAATGATAGACTGGAGTCGAACTGTGTTGGACAAGTTTTGCTGCAACCCTGCATCACGGCCCAGCGTCTGTGAGGTCAAGGTGAGTACTAACCCCGTCCCGGTCAGCCTGCGCGTCAGTAGTGCTGTTATCAGCAAGGAAGTGACTAATTAACCATGGAGCATCAAGAAGTGATTCCCCCGGATGCCCATCTGGACCGGCTTCTCGTCGCCTCTAATCTCGGGGAGCCATGGTTTAAATCGGTCTTCCGCAGCATTCGGGAGACGCTGAATCCTCCCAAACTTCCGCCGCTCGAGCTGACTTCCAGGCCCATCGAAACGACGGAATTCGGGGATCTGTCGAAGCTGGAACGGCCCTGGTACAAGTCCCTGATCTCTAATATCCGGGATGCGATTAACCCGCCCAAGCTTCCACCCTTGGAGATCACTTCCAAGCCGGTGGAAGTGGGATCTATTTGGGGCGCGTATGGCGGAGGAGAAACGCGTTCCGGCGCGGTCTCTATTGCTGTTCACGTTGCGTTCATTCTCCTGGTTTTGTTGATCTTCCAGGCGCCCGCGATACAAAAAGCGATCAAGCCCGATCATGGGCCGATTTATCTGGAGAACTACAAGCCGAAGCTTCCCCCGGCAGCACAGAAAGCGGGCGGCGGTGGTGGCGGCGGTAT
>CBAAAA010000094.1:10930-12307 GCA_964658695.1 uncultured Solirubrobacteraceae bacterium
CAATCCGAAGCCGGTAGTGCGTGGAACGCCTCCTCCTCCCGCCCCCAAGCAGTTCATGCCGCCTACATTCGCAGTGGAGCATCCGAAGCTGGCTGTGACCCCGACGATTACGGCCGCAGCGCCCCAGATCACTGCGCCTGATTACGGAGATCCGCTTAGTAAGGCTTTCGATCAGTCTGGCGGACCGGGTTCCCAGGGTATGGGTAGCGGCAGAGGCGGTGGCGTCGGTTCCGGAAACGGCGACGGCTTTGGGCCCGGCGAGGGCGGCGGCCAGGGTGGCGGCGCATATCGCATTGGCGGTGACGTGTCCGCTCCCCAGCTGGTCAGCAAAATGGAGCCCGAGTATTCCGAAGAAGCGCGTAAGGCCAAGTACTCTGGAACCGTTCTTCTGTCCATCGTTGTAGATGAGCACGGCCTCCCCCAGCGCATCAAGGTCATCCGTCCACTAGGCCTCGGACTCGACGAAAAGGCCATCGAAGCCGTCTCGCACTGGCGCTTCCGGCCCGGTATGAAGGGCGGTCGTCCAGTCGCTACTCAGGCCCAGGTGGAAGTCAATTTCCGGCTACTCTAAACCCGCTGATTTGAGCTGACAGCAAGCGCCCGGGGAACTGGCGGCGTTTGTGCATTCTGATTCATCTGATCAATGAGCTTCAGGTGAGTTCGCCTTTGATGGTCTGCAACTCAGGCGCAATCTTGGCAGGCGGAGCAAGTTCAGGCCGATCCGGCTACCGACTGCCCGTGAAGCGCCGGAGGAATCGTGCGAGGGCTGGAGGCGGGCGCGGAAGACTCGCCAGTGATTGGCCGCTTTGGTAGACCCTCAATCGCTTCCGCCGGGACAGTCAACATGGAGCCTGAAGATAGGCTCATCCTCTACTCCGATAGAATCGAAGCTTGGTGGTGGTCAAGTTGGAAGTACATGAAGGAGCAATCATGTGACGGCGTTTTACCAGGAGAATGGTCTGTGAGTATCTTCCCCACCAGAAGGTCACAAACGACGCAAGCGCTGCTCTTGATTTGTCTGTCAGTGAAAGTCGCGACCGCGCAGACGGCGACCTTTCGCATTGTGAGCGCCGCCAACAATTTCCTTTCGACACTGGATGAGAAACAGCGGCAAACAGTCCTGTTTTCCTTCGACGATCAGGACCAGCGGAAACGCTGGTCGAATTTCCCGGTCTCGTTCGTTCCCCGCGGCGGCATCAATCTGAAAGACATGAATGCTGCCCAGCGTTCTGCCGCCATGGCGCTGGTCTCCTCCGCACTGAGCCGCCGCGGTCTCGAAAAAGTTCAACAAATTATGGAGGGCGACGAGGTGAACAAGAATACTGACCAGGGGCCGCCACCCGGTAACCGTGGACCTCGCCCGCCATTCCGTAATGG
>CBAAAA010000095.1:0-12290 GCA_964658695.1 uncultured Solirubrobacteraceae bacterium
TACTGACCATCCTCGTTGAATCGCTGGGCCAGCGTGCGGCCTGCTTGCAATACGACATCTTTGATCGTCTGGTCGCGCGTGAACTGATACCAGCGATAGTAAGTAGATAGAAAAATGAATCCGAGATCGTGAACTTCCGCATCCATCTTCCGCGGCTCCAGCGGCTTGCTGTAACGAATGGCTTGTTCATACCAGAAACGCGAATCAGGCTTGTCCGGCCCCAGGTGCCGGTAGAAGATCCACATCATTCCAGGAAAGAAACCGTCGCACCAATGGGTCCACGCCGCGCCTTCATGCTGCCAGCTCCCGCCCTCTGTGTACATCGGGTAGAAGTCCGGATATTTTGTAATCACCCTGCGAACTTGCTTCTGGCCAAACTGGATTGCGTTCTCAAACAGCTCACGGTCGGAGTCTTGGACGAATTGGATCACTTGTTGTTCCCGTCTCGACAATTATAGGAAGCGGCGAAATCAAACCGGGTATGGCCGCGTGTTGCACACTAGAAATTCTCGGAGTGTTCCTTCTGTTTCGTCGAAACCCAGTTATCCCGCGCACCTTCCGGGCGCGCCCACGGCGGGAGGTCTATGCGAAGGAGCCGGCTCAACGTGAACACGTAAGGCTCATACATCCGCCGCATCTCATCCAGCCGTTCCCAGGCCTCTTGCCCCGGACGAAGCTTGAAGCCCTCCTGGCGGAGCTCGTCGCAAAAAGATTGAAAATGATCGCGCGGCATCCGGTCCGCCATCTCGCTGCACGGTTCCTGATGAAAGACCTGGGCAATATCCACCACCGCATGACGCCCCATGGCGAACGTCAGATGCGCTTGCGCCCTCGACTCATGCTCCAGGCAAGCTAACGAGAGCGCACACGCGTCCAGAATCGCCGTCATTGCGGTAAGCCACGACTGGTTGGTATGTTGTGAGCGGAAGTAACAGAGCACCGGATACGAAATATGGCTCTCCATGATCTCGGCGCACCAGCGCTCCCAATCGGATAGCAGCTTTGTCAGATGCTCTGGGTGGCCGCGGCGGGCGGAGCGCAGCAAAAGCTCTGTCGCTGACGGCGGTGATCCGGCCCGCGCATCCAGCAGCGAAATCTCCATCTCCCGCCGCGAAAAGGCTTGATACAGAGTCGGAAGATAGCTGATCACCAGAGCCACCAGCCCGAGTCCCAATCCGGCTTCTACGACCGTCGTTAGCCGTGCGGCAGAAGATTGCGGCGTCACGTCTCCTAATCCTAAAGTGGTCATTGTCGTCCCGCTGACGTACAGTTCCAGAAGGAAATTCGGCGATTCGCCATCCGGCAGCTTGAAGACCGAATAGACTGACCAGTTCATCACCGCGAAGGCGAACACCAGCAAAATCTCCCAAAAGAGAAATAGCCCGATCAGCGACAGTGGGCCGTAAATCGACAGAAACGTGGAGCGTCGTTTCGGATGCGCCACTCGATCAGCCCAGAAGCAGTAAGCTGCCCAGGTCGTCAGGTAGTAATAACGAGTCACACGAAACCTGCGATCGATTTTGCGCGGCAGAACGATCGTCTCAAATATTTCCCACAACACCAGCAGCGTTATAGAAAGCGCGGCGAAAAATGTGAAAGCGTGCATCTTAAGCAGTATCCGGTACCGTCTTTCCATCATTCACCGGTCGGAATTACATGACGCCGGATTCTGCTACGCGGCGGCGATCAAGGTGTCTGTTCAGGCCTTGCGGCTGCCGGTTTTAGTGACCCGAATGAGCTAAACCCCGCCGGCGCTGCCGGGCTACGTGACAGCGCTCGGTGGCCTCGTCCGAGACGACGAGGGCAATCTCTACGGAACCACCATACAGGGCGGCGACTCTTCAAGCGCATGCTCTTATTTCGGCTGCGCAGTAGTTTTCAAACTGACTCGTTCACCCGCTATTTGCAAATAGACTGTGATCAGCTCGAAGAACAGGGAAGGCCAACGACAGAAGCCTCCGCCCGAAGCATTCCTGGGGTGAACGAAAAACGTGCCCCAATGCCCCAGAACTATCGCACTTAGCATGGTTCCAGAACGTTCACCGCCCCATCTTCGGATCAAGCCAGTCCCGCAGTCCATCCCCAAACAAATTAAAACCAAGCGCGGCCAAAGTAATCACCGCGCCAGGAAACAAAGACAAGTAAGTCGCCACCCCAATAAAGTTGCGCCCTTCCCCCATCATCGCGCCCCATTCTGAAATCGGCGGCTGCGCTCCCAACCCCAAAAAACTGAGCCCCGAAGCAGTCAATACCACTTCGCCGGCACTCAACGTTGCCTGAACCAGAATCGGCGCCAGCGCGTTCGGCAGCACGTGTCGCAGCACAATGCGCCCGTTACTCGCCCCCAGCGCCCGTGCCGCCTCGATGAACTCCATCTGTTTGAGTGAGCGCGTCAGGTTACGGGTCAGCCTGGTATAAACCGGGATCGAAAAAACCGCGATCGCCACCAGCGTATTGAACAGGCTCGGACCCAGAATGGCCACGATCAGCAGCGTCAACACGATCCCCGGAAACGCATACAGCACTTCCATCGCCCAGCTGAGCGCTTTATCCACCGCCCCGCCTACATAGCCGGAAATCAGCCCGCACGGCACTCCCACTATCAGCGCCAGACCTACCCCGATGACAATCTCAAACAGAGAAAGCCGAGCTCCGAACAGGATCCGCGAAAACACATCGCGTCCATACTGGTCCGTCCCAAATAAGTGCACCCACGAAGGAGCCTCGAACGTCCTCGATAAGTTTTGCAAATACGGATTGTAGGGAGCGATTATCGAAGCCGTCGCCGCAGTCACCAGCAGCAGCGCTAAAATGACCCCGCCCGCTGTCAGATTCTTGTACTTCCACAAAGCGGCCATTAGTCGAGCCGGATACGCGGATTGATCACCGTAATGAGTAAGTCGGTAACCAGGTTCATGGTAATCACGATGAACACCGTGAGCAGAGTAACTCCCTGAATGATCGAGTAATCGCGAAAGCGAACCGCATCCACAATCAGCCTCCCGATTCCTGGCCAGCTGAACACCGCTTCCGTGATCACCGCTCCCCCCAGCAGCCCCGCAAAGTTCATACCCACAATCGTCACAATCGGAACCAGCGCATTCTTCAGCGCATGCTTTCCGTAGACTTTGAAACTGCTCAGGCCCTTTGCGCGCGCCGTTCGAATATAATCCTGCTGCAGGATCTCCAGCATACTGGCTCGTGTCATCCTCGCAATCACGGCTGCGGGAAGAAGAGCCAGCGTTATCGACGGCAGCACAAAACTTCGCCAGCTCTCCGCGCCAATCAACGGCAACCATCCCAGCTGCACGCAGAACAGAGTCATCGCCATAAGCGCCAGCCAGTAATTCGGAATCGATCCCGCCACTACAGCCGACGAAATGACCAGGTGATCCAACGCGCCGCCTTGCGAAGCAGAAGCAATGAGCCCCGCGCTGAGGCCGATCAGAATCGCCAGGCAATAGCTCGTCGTCGTTAGTGCAAGCGTGTAAGGAAAACGTTCCGCGATCTCTTGCCGCACCGGCTTCCCGGATCGAATGGAGGCGCCAAAATCCCCACGAACGGCGTTCTTTAGAAACAGCGCGTACTGCTCCACAAAAGGCTTTTCAAGTCCCAGACGAACCCGAACCGCGTCCACGGTCGCCTGGTCCGCTTGCATTCCGGCCATGATCCTTGCGGGATCGCCGGGCAGGAGCCGTACCGCGGAAAAGACCAGGAAAGACGCCACCAGAAGAACAACCGGCAACGCTACCAGCTTCTGCCTAAGATAAGAAGTCACTGGACGCGCGCCCGCAGTTCGATTTGCCCTCCGGGAAATACCCAGAAGTCTTTCAATTGACTGCGCTCGGCCGCAAGATCTCGCGCATAGTAGAGCAACACATGCGGTGCATCCTTCGAGATACTCCTTTGCGCCTCAGAATACAGCCGCCTCCGCTTCGACGCGTCCAGTTCCGCCTCGGCTTCGTCCAGCAGACGATCCACTTTTTCATTGCTGTAGAACCCGAGATTCGCACCTGCCGGAGACCAGCTCTGCGTCCGGTACAACGGCCCTAGCTGGAACTCAGGATCGAGATTCGTCGACGTCCATGAAGCCAGAACGCATTGAATATTCGCATCCGCCTTCTGTTTTGGGCTCCCGAAAATGACCTGCGCGAACACCCCGCCTTCCAGTTGATGAATGTTCAAAGTGACTCCGATCTCAGCCCACATGCCCGCCACCGCTTGCGCAATATTCGATTGCGACTCCAGCACTCCGATGTTCAACACAAAGCCATTCGGATAACCGGCCGCACTCAGCAGAGCTTTGGCTTTCGCCGCATCATGCGGATAGCCCTCCACACCAGGATCGAAGTCCCCATCCGCAGGCGCTAATGGGGACGCCGCCGGAACGCCATACCCGCGCAGCTGCGAGGCGATCAGAGTCCTGCGATCGATGGCGTAGTTCAACGCCTGCCGCACACGCACGTCATCCAGCGGCTTCACCTGCATGTCCAGCGCGATCCAGAACACGGCGGCACTCTGTCCATTCAGCAGCGAGACGCGGCGATCCTTCCGCAGCGCATCGGCAAACACCGGCGGCAGCGGGTTCACCAGGTCCACTTCTCCCGCCAGCAGCGCCATATTCATCAGCGCCGGCTCTGTTGTCCAGCGCCATTTGAGCTCCTGGTAGGCCGCCTTCGGTCCCCAATACCGCTCGTTCCTCGTCTCGAGAACGTACTCTCCCGTCTTCCATTCCACGAATCGGTATGGCCCCGTTCCCACCGCTTTTCTTCCCAGGTCGCCTATCCGGTCCTCCGTTGGACTGACAATCTTTTCAATCGCAAGCAGACGCGGGAACGATGCCGAAGGCTGCTTTAGATCGAATCTCACCGTGTGGTCATCAACAACCGAGACCCTCGCTACAGCCCTTCGAAAAGTACTCGCGCCCGCCAGTCCCCTTTTCGGATCCAGCAGTCGCCTGAATGAAGCCGCTACCGCCTCCGCATCCAGCGGCGTACCGTCATGAAACTCCACCCCGCCGCGGATCTTCGCAGTCCATCGTGCGCCCGTGCTGTCCGCCCACCACTCCGTCGCCAGCGATGGCCGGATCTGCAAGTTCTCATCAAATTGCGTCAGCCCTTCATACATCGGGTCCAGCACGGCCCATGTATAAGTCGCGGTGTGGTCCGCCGGGTCCATGCTCCTCGGAGCTTCCGTTTGCATAAGGACAACTTGACCGCGGGGGCCGTGCCGTATGGGCGTGCAACTGCCGCAAAACAACACCGCACCGAACAGCACCACGCAACACGACTGGCTCTTCACCGTGCCGTCAAGTGAGGCGCACGCGCCGAGTACCGTGCAGCCGGGCGCCAGGTGAAAGAACGGTCAAACGGATAGGTCGGAGGCCGAAACACGTTTGCCGGAAGGCCTTCGATATCTTGATTGATCGCGCCATCTGAAAGCGCCATCAGATTGGGATTTGCGATCGGCGCGAGTTCCGGAGACAGATAGCCCGACTTGACCACCACCAGTTTGAACGTCATCAGGTCAAGGCCGAGCCGCGTGAAGTCTTCGATGCAGTGAAATGGTCGTCGAGAAGCCGTAAGCACTACCGTGATTTCCCCCGTCCGAATCACCGCCTCTCGATCCCGGCTGTTCGCTACGTCCAGCAGGAAAAGAACCTCGGCTTCCACCAGCACCGGATCGCTGCCGACAGGATCCAGCGATCCTCCAATGCTGAGCCTCAATCTTGAACCACGACCCGCCTCAAAGCACTCGTTGGTGGCAGGTCTGTCGGCGATCGCCGCCACCAGAACGTTCTGCAAGTTGCGCCGGACCACTTCGGCGAGCACTTCGGCCCGGTCGCCGACACCCCCGCCGGTTGGATTATCGCCCGAATCCGCCAGAATCACCGGTTGGGAATCGGCTTCTGCTGTCCAGTCCAGACACTCCTCGATCGAACCGGCCCGCACGCCGAACTGGAACTGGTCTCGAACATTCCAGTACTGTGCCCCGAGTCTCTCCGCATGTTTCGCAAGCGCCTCAGGATTGGTGCCCGTAAGAACCGCACTCGCGGTGGCGCGAGGCTCATCCGCCCACACATAACCCACCAGTAAAGAAGCGTCCAGCACGCCCGGCTCCGCGTCGATAGAGGGCAGCTGCGCGTACAGCGACTTGGCCGGTTCATCCACCGTGCTGCTCCGCTCTCCGGGCATCAGCACCGGAATCGGCGCCCAGACAACAGTCGGTCGAATGCGATCTGAGAGGCAGCGAACGAGCATGCCGCAGGCCTTCGACATTGTCTCGGCAACGTCGATGTGAGGCGCAGTGCGGTATGCCGCCAGCATGTCGATGTTGTCGATAATGCGCTGGCTCAAATTGCCGTGCAGGTCGTAGCTGGCGCTAATCAGGCACTCGTCTCCAACCAATTTGCGAGCCGCCGCGATCCAGTCGCCTTCCGCATCCTGCATGCCCTCCACAAACATCGCCCCATGCAACGCCAGATACAGCCCGTCCACGGGGCCGGCATTCTCCAGACGTTGCAGAAACTCGGCCCTGAAGAGCTCATACGTCGAGCAGAGGATCGGACCGCCAGGGACTGCGCGCGCGAAAAAACAAGGCACAAACGTGGCCTCGAGATCACGGAGAAATTCGAAGTAGGGATCGTGAAGGATCTCGTCGCCATTGAGCACCCGAAAGTCCGCTGCATTGCTCCGTATTCGGCTGTAAGTGCTGCACTCCGTCTGGATCCCTCCCACGGCAATTCTCATTCTTCGCTTCACTCCCGGCCGGAATTTAGACTAAAGATGATGATAGCTGCCGAAGCTCCATTGCTTGCCGTAGAAGATCTGTGCACGCATTTCTTCACGCAGACCGGAGTGGTGAAGTCGGTGGACGGCGTCAGTTTTGCATTACGCCGCGGGGAAACGCTGGCCCTGGTGGGCGAGTCCGGATCCGGCAAGAGCGTCACCAGTCTCTCCATCCTGCGCCTGCTCGCATCTCCCGGTAGGATCGTCTCCGGACAGATTCGGTTCACTTCGCGTGATGATCAAACCCGCGATCTGACTCAGCTCCCCGAACGAGACATGCGCCGCATTCGAGGCAACGAGATCGCCATGATCTTCCAGGAGCCGATGACCTCTCTAAATCCCGTCTACACTGTCGGCGAACAGATCGCTGAATCCGTCATGCTGCATCGCCGCAAAGGCAGAAGGGAATCACTCGAAGTGGCCGCCGGGATGCTGGATCTGGTCGGCGTCTCTGCCGCCCGTCGCCGGCTGCATGACTACCCTCACCAAATGTCAGGCGGCATGCGGCAGCGCGTAATGATTGCTCTGGCTCTCTGCTGCAATCCGGTCTTGTTAATCGCGGACGAGCCCACCACAGCTCTCGACGTCACCGTGCAAGCACAAATCCTGGATCTGCTTCGCAAGCTGCGAGCCGAGTTCCATGTGGGTATCCTCTTCATCACTCACAACCTCGCCGTCGTCGCGGAGATCGCCGACCGTGTAGCGGTGATGTACCGCGGCCGTGTCGTCGAAGAAGGAACCTGCGGGGAGATCTTTCGCGCCCCAAAACACGTCTACACCCAAGCCCTTTTTGAAAGCCTGCCTCGCATGGGCGCGCCTAGGGTACAATTTCGAGCCATCCCGGGGGAACCCTTACTGCAGGTCCGTAATCTGACCAAACACTTCCCCGGCCGCAATGGTTCAAGAGTCCATGCGCTCAACGACGTGAGCTTCACTTTACAGGCCGGTGAAGTGCTCGGGCTCGTCGGAGAATCGGGCTCCGGCAAGAGTACGCTCGGCAGGTCCGTTCTTCGGCTACTCACCCCGGACGCCGGCCAGATCTTCTCAGAAGGAACTGACATCACCTCTCTCAGTGCCCGGCAGTTAATCCCATTTCGCCGTCGCATGCAGATGGTTTTCCAGGATCCGTACGCGAGCCTTGATCCCCGGATGACCGCCGGCCAGATCATCTCCGAAGCCCTCGAGATCCACGACGTCGTCCTGCCAACCGAACGGCCGGCCCGCGTCAAAGACCTGCTACAGACGGTCGGACTCTCGCCCGAATACATCCACCGCTACCCGCATGAGTTTTCCGGCGGTCAGCGCCAGCGCCTCAGCATCGCCAGAGCCTTGGCCGTCCAACCAGCGCTCCTGGTTGCCGATGAATCCGTCTCCGCGCTTGACGTATCCGTGCAGGCACAGATCCTGGACCTGCTGCGCGACTTACAACAAAAGCTCCAGCTCTCAGTGCTGTTCATCAGCCACGATCTGGCTATTGTCGAACAGCTTTGTCAGCGTGTCATGGTCATGTACCTGGGGCGCATCATGGAGTCCGCTCCGACCAGCAGTCTCTACGGCACACCCAAACATCCCTATACCGAAGCTCTTCTCGCGGCAGCGCCGGTCCCCGTTCCCGGTGTCGAGAGACATCGCACCCTGCTCAAAGGAGATCTCCCCTCCGCTCTCGACCCGCCCTCCGGCTGCGTCTTCCGGACCCGCTGTCCCTACGCCATCCCCGATTGCTCCCAGGCAGTGCCGGCTTTGATCGAGATCGCTCCCGGCCACTTCAAAGCCTGTATTCGAAACGTCTTATAGTTCTCCGCAAAGGTTAATTCCTCCCGGCTGCCTCTTTTATAAGCGGTAAAAGCCCAGCCGGCGAACCACCACCAGCGTTACATCATCCGCCAGCGGAGCGTTCCCAGTGAACTCCGCAATGCGTGCAATTACCGCGTCAATCACCTTCTGTGCGGGCTTTTCCGCGTGATCCCGCAGCGTCTGAAGCAGCCGTTCTTCCCCGAATTCTTCCCCTTCGACCGGATTACAGGCTTCCGTCACACCGTCGCTATAGAGCGCCAAAAGGTCGCCCGGCCCCATCTGACACGCCTGTTCTCCATAGGCAAAAGCCGCCGAAATCCCGATGATCGGTCCGGTTGCATCCAGCTGCTCGACACTCCCGTCCGCATGCAAAAGCACCGGCGGATTGTGGCCGGCATTGCAGAATGTAACGCATCCGGAATCCGGCGCAAGAGCCGCCACAAAGAACGTGACAAAGCGGTTGCTCGGGAATCGCTTTGTCAGCGACTTGTTCAGCTTCGTCACTTGCTGGGCAAGGTTTTCTCCGGTTTCGAACAGCACATGAACTCTGGCCTGCAACCCGGACATCAACAGCGCCGCTGGCATTCCTTTGCCCGCCACATCGGCGACTACCAACCCCAGCCGCCCGTCTTCCAGTGAAAGGAAGTCGTAATAGTCTCCTCCTACCGTTCTCGATGCGGCGTTGTATCCGGCCACTTCAAAACCGGGAACAGCGGGCGGCGCAGTCGGCAGCAGACTGCGCTGGATCTCCGCCGCCTGCTCGCGGTCGCGAGCCCATAACTTCTCCTGCTG
The DNA here is from genome assembly GCA_964658695.1 of uncultured Solirubrobacteraceae bacterium. Taxonomy (GTDB): domain Bacteria; phylum Acidobacteriota; class Terriglobia; order Bryobacterales; family Bryobacteraceae; genus Bog-105. The sequence goes on from CBAAAA010000095.1 coordinate 9,375, forward strand.
TTCAATCTCCACCAGCCGCGCATGTTCGATTCTAACGGCGGCCACGTTCGCCAGAACAGTCAACAGGTTAAGATCTTCCGGCGTGAACGTAAGAACCCGTGAAGGCGTATCCACGTAGAGCAACCCGATGGTTTGCTCTTCAGTCTGCAATGGAACCGCCAGAAAGCTTCTGACGCCGCCCGTCACGATGCTCTGCCGGTTCGCGAGTTGCGACTCCCCGGCAACGTCCACGACCAGCAGCGACTTTTTGTCGATCAGCACCTGGTCGACAATGCCGGTGCTGAGGTGAAACCCGGTACCCCGCTGAGCATGCACTTGCAGTGATGTTCCATCCTGAAGCGCCACTACCCCGCGAGACGCTCCAGCAGCCTCGACCGCGATCTCGAGAATGATCTGGAACAGCTCGTCCATCGGACGCTGTGAAACCAGTTCACGACCAGCCCGCACCAGCGCCTTCAAGTGCGCGCGAGCGGTGCTTGGCGTGTCCCCGGAGGATTCAGAAGCCAGGGCAGCTTTCAAGTCCGTCGACCGGGTGTGCGAAGCAGAAGACCTTTCCGGCGACCCCGCAAGCAGAGTGAGACCGCCCATTGCCGCCGGAACCTCAGACAAAAAGGTGAACGATAAATGACCGGCTAAGATAACGTCCTGGCTTGCAAGCGGAACCCTCCCATGAACTCTCACCCCGTTTAGCATCGTTCCGTTCCGGCTATGTAAATCCTGAACGGTCCAGCCCGCCCCGGCATTCTCAATCGCGAAATGCTCTCGCGACAGTTCCGCGTTTTCGGGAAAAGAAAGTTCAGAAACGCTCGAGCGCCCCACCCGAAAAGGGCGGCCATCCAGTTCAACTCGACGAGGTTCAGGGCCATTCCCACGCACCATCAGGACCGCAGTAAGTTGTTTGAGCTGTCCGCTAATGGGCATCGCTAACCAGCGTAGCTGTCGGTTGGGAAGACGTCATGCATAGTAAAGGTGTAGTACAGGTGTAAAAGTACTAATCGAATCGACAATACCCGCTAACAAAGGGGTTTTCGCATGGTTGACTTTCTTAAGAACCTATTTTCGACGGATTTCGTCCCCCACGCCTCTTGCCTTCGCCTGCCCGGCGTCATCCAGCTGCATGTCTGGTCCGACATTTTAATTGCCGCCTCGTACGGGCTGATACCGATCGCACTGTTGCGGCTCGTTCGACGTCGCCAGGATCTGGTCTTCCCTTGGATGTTTGCCCTTTTCGGCCTGTTCATCCTGAGCTGCGGATTCACACACGCGCTGGGGGCCTGGACACTGTGGCATCCCATCTACCGGTTCGACGGCCTTGTCAAGGCCTTCACCGCCATCGTTTCTTTACCGACAGCTGTTTTGCTGGTGGGGATTGTGCCGAAGGTGCTGGAACTGCCCAGTCCGCTACAACTTCGTAACGAAATCACAGACCGAAAGCGGGCCGAACAGGAGGTTAAGGACTTGAATGCGGAACTCGAACTCCGAATCCAGGAACGCACGAGGGAGTTGGTCGCTACAAATGTACTGCTGGCCCAAAGCGAGCGTCGCAGGCTGCTGGCCATTGAGGTTTCCGGATTGGGTACCTGGGTCTTGAACCTGGAGAGCGGCGAAGTAATCTGGGATCAAACTACAAGGTCGATTTTTGGGCTTTCGCAGCGGGAGGGAGCCATCACGATAGAAGTATTCTACGGGTTGGTTCACACTGCGGATCTTCCCCGGGTGGAGGCGAGCTTGAAGGAAGCACGACTTACCGGCGAAATCCGAAACCTGGAATATCGGATCTTGAGACCTGACGGCGCCGAGCGATGGATCCGATCAATCGGGAGCACCGATCCGGCTGATCCAGCTGAGAGCGGGACTCTTCAGGGAACGACGATTGATATCACCGATCAGAAGAAGATGGAAATGGCGATCGCCCGTCTTGCCTCGATTGTCGAATCGTCAGAGGATGCAGTGATAGGGCTCGACACCAGCGGAAATGTCACCAGCTGGAATCGAAGTGCGTCTCGAATGTTCGGCTACAACGCGGAGGAAGTGCTTGGCAGCACGATCCTGGTTCTCTCCGCCTCTCAGCAACCTGACGAGATGAATGAGCTCTTGTCACGCATCCGTCAGGGCGAGCGGATCGAGCACTTTGAGACGGTCAGAGCGCGAAAAAATGGAGATCTAATTGATATCTCACTTACAATCTCTCCCATCATCGACGGTTCCGGGCAAATTGTGGGAGCGTCTAAAATCGCTCGAGATATCACCCGCCGCAAACAGACGGACGCTGCCCTTCGGAACAGCGAAGAGCGTTTCCGCATGCTTGCAGAGACGGTCCCTGACATACTCTTTATCGCCGATGCGAGCGGCACAATCAATTTTTTAAGCGCGCGGTTCTTTTCCGAAGTGGGCGGCAGCCAGCAGGAATTTAACCCGCATACCGCCTATCTGAATGCGATCCATCCCGAAGACGCAGGTTGGGTTGCTGAGCTTTGGAAGGAATGCATTCGGGATCGTAAGAGCTTTCAAGCGGAATTTCGCTTAAGGAAAAAGAGCGGCGGCTATCGCTGGTTCGTCACCCGGTGCTTTCCGGTTGCAGACGAAGAGCAGGCGATTCTTCACTGGATTGGCTCGACCACCGATATCGACCAGCTGAAAAAAGCCGAAAGCGCACTGATGCAGTCCAACGAAGAGTTGAGACAATTCGCCTACGCCGCGGCCCACGACTTGCAGGAGCCACTACGCAATGTGGTGAATGCGGCTGGGATGCTTCGCATGTCACTGGGTGACCGGCTGAGCGGGTACGACAAGCAATACCTCCAGTTCTGCAGTGAAGGGGCGGAGCGCATGCATGCAATGATCAAGGATCTGCTCGCATTTACAACGGTTGTCGATAGTGTGGTGTCTGAGACGGCATTTGCGCAAACGGGCGAA
>CBAAAA010000096.1:0-12264 GCA_964658695.1 uncultured Solirubrobacteraceae bacterium
CCAAGCTCCCAGGGCGTTCATGAGACCGCTCAACAGGCCGTAAATCACGGCGCGCAATGAATAAGAAGAGAGCGGCGCCTCCGGCATCACCCAGGGCTGTATCAGAAAGCTGCCGATAACAAGCAGGATGAGTGTTGAACCCGCCGAGATGTAATTCGTCGATAGCTTCTGAAAAATCCCAGTCACTCCCCAGGCGACCATGACGAGGATTGAGAAAAAGAGCCAGGCGTGCATGTCTTGCTCAAATCGAGAAGATCACAAACGAGACAACCGCGAACGCCACGCCCAGCATCTGAGCCCTACTCAGCCGCTCCCGAAGCAAGACTACGGCCAGTATCACGGTTACAAGCGGATAGAGAGAGCTGATGACAGTGACGACGGCAGTGCTTGCATCTCCTCGATAAGCGTCGAACAAGGCGAGTTGACCTAAAGCGGAAAGAACGCCGACCATCAGGGCGCAGGCAATTCCCTTTACACTTTTTTCCAGCCGGAAGCGGCGGGTTGCGAGAAAAACGATGCCGACCGGGATGCCACCCCAGTTATATAAGTACGTCATGGTGCGCGGCGGTATTTCGACGCCGCCCATTTTAGAGAAATAGATCCAGGGGACCCAGCAGGCGACGCAGAACACGCAGCACCAGAACCAACGTGCTTTGAGTGGCTCTGGAATTCGGAGATGCATGCTTGTAGAGGTAAGTCGAAGTGTATCATCATACCGGTATTAAGTGTAAGATGATCTGGTCTGGGTTATGCAATTTGCATGAGTGGTGACGGCAAGAGTCTCGGGCTGGAAGAGCGAATTACACGGCGAGATTTCCTGAATGGCGCGAGTGCCGTCATCGGAAGTCTTGCTATCGCCCAAGGCGTCCCGCCCGGAAATCCCGATTGGGATGGCTATGGCGGGGTGGGCGAATATCGCACAGCTCACGGAAATACCTGGGATGTCGTTCAGGCTGCCCATGGTATTCGAGACGGCAGATACAGCGCGGCCTACAATATGCAGGCAAACGACACAGGCGAAGTCTACGATCTCGTCATTGTCGGGGGCGGCAGTGCGGGGCTTGGCTCAGCTTACTGCTTTCATCAGAACCATCCTCCTCTGAACAATCCTTCGGGACTGAAATGTCTGATCCTCGAGAATCATTCGATTTTCGGCGGGGAAGCAAAGCAGAATGAATTCTTAGTCAACGGCCAGCCACTGATTGCTCCCCAGGGCCCATGGCGCATGGTGCCGGAGCCGAATGGAAAAGGCGGCTGGATGAACGATTTCTATCGGGACATCGGGCTCAGCGCCGACCAGTTTCGCTATCAGGAATGGGATGCGAAGTTCACCAGCCTCGAGTTCGACCGCGCTTTGGATTTTTCGCTGCTGCTGCCGCCGAAAGTAGCAAGTTTCGGATACTTCTTCGACGGCAAGACAGACGGCAAGGCCGGCGCCAAGGAGCCCTACTGGGTCAGAGATCTTTGGCGCGGCGGTTTGGAGCAGTCGCCTTGGCCCCCGGAAGTGCGCCGCGATCTCAGACAAGCGGTTTTTGGGGAACGCAGGCCATCCGAAGGCAAGGCGGACTTACCCAAAGCGCAGTTCGAAGCGTGGCTTGACTCCATCAGTTATCAGGAGTACCTGGAAGATTACATGGCTCTGCATCCGGAGGTGACGCGCTTCGTTCATCCAATGCCGGCTTGCATTTTCGGGCTTGGGGCGGATGCGACAACAGCCCTGAATGCGTATAACGTCAAGTTCCCCGGCTTCCACGGGATAACGCCGGGTCCTTTCAACGGGGAAATCACCGCGCACTATCTGGAGACTCACCATTCCTTCCCAGGTGGAAATAGCAACACACTGCGGCATATGGTGAAGTTTCTGATTCCGGACGCGATCCCGGGGCCTGCGACGCTCGATAACATCCACAATCATCCCATTCGCATCGAGGCGCTCGACCGTGAGGAGAATGCGACGCGGATCCGCCTTCGCTCCACCGTCGTCAGAGTCGAACATCTTGGCAAACCAGAAAATGCGAGCCTGGTTCAAGTCACGTATCTTCGCGATGGCAAGTTATGCAGCTTGCGCGCCCGCAAGGTTGTGATGGCTAGCGGCGGTTGGGTGAACAAGCACATCGTGCGAGACCTGCCGGACAAGAACCGCCGAGCGTATGAACAGTATCACCACTCGTCGACGCTGGTGGCCAATGTAGCGCTGACGAACTGGCGTTTTCTCTATAAGCTGGGGCTGACGGGCGGCCGGTGGTTTGACGGTTTAGGCTATGCCGCCTGCATCCGGCAGCAAATGGTCATCGGCGACTATCGGCCCGCGCTCGATCCGGATGCGCCCAACGTGCTCAGTCTGTATATTCCCTTCTACGAGCCCGGCAAGCCCATCGCCGAACAGGTCTCCCGAGGCCGCGCCAAGCTCTTCGGAACCAGTTTCGCGAGTTATGAAATGCAGATCCGCGAATTGCTGGTGGGAATGTTCAGTCGGAGTGGATTCGACCCGAAGCGGGATATTGCGGGGATTGTACTGAACCGCTGGGGTCATTCACTGGCCGTTCCGGAACCAGGGTTTGTTCTTGGGAAAGACGGCGCTCCGCCCTATCGCAAGCTTGCCCGAGAGCCGTTCGGCCGCATTGCGTTCGCTCACAGTGAATTCGAATCCGGCCAGTCTTTTGGAGGAGCGATGAATCAAGCGCGGCTTGCAAGCCAGGAACTGGCGGCTTTTGTTTGATGCAAGAAACGGACTGATATGAAAAAGCTTACTTGTGCTCTTCTCATCTGCTTTCCTGTTGTGGCCTTGGCTGCGGAGCGGGCTTCGTCGAAGCTCTCAGATTGGACGATCTTCATCACAAACGATTCCTGCTCCGATTACACTTGGGGGTTCGATGAGAAGCAGACCAGGCAGGCTTTCGCCGATGTGATTCGAGCACATCTTGACGAAATGCGGCGCACCGATGGAGAGAGGCCGGAAAACCGCGATCGTTACAACCTGTCGATCACTCAGGAAGGAACTGTGTTCCTTGAATATTACCCGGAGCGGAAACAGGAGTTTTTGCAGCGCCTGCACGAGGGTCGGATCTCCGTGCAACCATTTCTCAACAATAACCTTTGGGGTTTGCAGAGTTTGGAGAGTGAGATCCGGGCGTTGTATGGCGCCAGGCGGCTCGAACAACAATGGGGAATTTCCATCAGGACGGCGGAACACATTGAAGAACCCGCGATGCCCTGGGGAGCTGCTTCGATTCTGGCGGCCAGCGGATTCCGATGGCTGGTGGTTCCTTATCTTGACTACGACTCGCAATTTTCAAAGCTGACGAATCCACCGTTCTTTTTCTGGGAGGGGCCGGACGGCGCTCGCATCCGAGTGCTTATGGATGTGTGGTCGTCTGAAAAGGCGAGCTATGCGCAGGGGAGATATCTGCTGCAAAAACCGCAGCGAATTACAGAAGAGTGGCTTCCGCACTATCAACAGCCTGCTGCGCACTACCCATTGCAGATCGTGCTGGCAAGCGGGACCCATAGTGATAATGGCCCAGGGAGCCCAGCGCTGGCGCACGGCTTTGCCGACAGCATCATTCAATACAACAATCAAAACGGTGTTCATCCCAAACTGGTGAATGCCACGATTCCGCAATTTCTGGATCAAGTAGACGCGGCCGAGTCTCGACAGCATTTTCTTTCTCCCGTTCGCGGAGACTTCGGACAGTCCTGGGATGCGTGGCCAGTCTCGCTGGCAAAAACCGCAGCTACTATGCGAGCAGGGGAGAAATCCTTTCTGGCGACAGAGACGCTGCTGGCTGCTGCGTCACGAGCAGACCCCGGTATTCGTGAAAGCACCAGAGCGGCCCACGACAAAGCGGAATGGGATTTTGCAATGCTTGCCGACCACGCCTGGAACGGTAAGGATGCCGCAAACCGGACTGTGAATGCGGATTTGCGCCGGAACTGGAGTGAGGAACTCGAGCGGATCTCGGCAGAATTGCAAAAGAAGGCATGGGCGGCTTTGGGCGTATCTGAGACGGAGAGCGCAGTCTCGCTTTTCAATAGTCTCGGTGCGCCCAGGGCCGATCTCGTTCGGGTGGAAGTTCCATCAGGTGTGAATAGCGTTGCAGGAATCGCAACACAAGCAAGTGATGAGGATGGTCACCGCTTTCTGTATTTTGTTTCGCCTGAGATGGCGGGCTTCGGCCTGCGTTCGTTAAAGCTCGGTGCCGGGATTGGCCCAGGCGACGGCCGTTTACAAGCATCCAAGTTTCAGTTGGAGAGCCCTGCATACAAGCTTCAAATCGATCCTGTCACAGGCGGGATCGCCAGTTTGATTCAGAAATCGTCCGGCAGCGAGTTGATTGTTCGGGGACCGAGCCGGCAACTTGGGGAGACGATTTTCTTCAATGGACAAGAGCATCGGCTCGAACACGTCTCTTCCGAGGTTGTAGCAGAAGGCCCGGTGTTCGCGCGCTTGAAAGTCAGCGGCGTGGCCGAGGGCATTTCGGTGATCAGTTATGTCACTATTTATGCCGCACTCGACCGAGTCGATCTGGACATCCGTGTTCATAAGCCGGTGACCACGGATCAGCAGCGCTTGACGCAGTCTTTTCCAGTCGTGCGCAAAGGGGCAACGGAACGCATCGAGACAACCGGAGCGGTGGTCAGACCTTTCCCGCAACCTGAAGGAGATCTTCTGCCCGGCGCTGACCCGGCGCGTTTTGCGGTGCAGGGATTTGTCGATGTTTCCGGACCGGGAGGACCAGGCGTAACGGTTGCTCCATTAGACGCTTACCTGCTGCGTCAGGATCTTGGACCCCTTACATTTGAGGCGCTTGGTAACGACCAGAACTACCAGGAGGTGACGCAAAATCAGAACGGGAACACGGATTTTCGCTTTCGCTATTCTCTGCGTGCTCACGGGTCTGACTACTCCGGCGAGCAAGCTTTTCGCTGGAGTCGTGAAGTGGCGACGCCTATACTCGCGGTCCTGGGAGCCCTCCCGCCCGAAGCCATTAAGAGCTCAGTTAAGGTGGATCCCTCTCGAGCGATTGTGACCGCTTTGAAGATCGCGGATGGAGCGGGAGACATCCTTCGAGTATGGGAGACCGCCGGCAGGACGGGACCGCTGGTGATCGATGTTCCCGGCTATAAGCAGGCAACCAGCACTGACCTGCTGGAACGAGATTTGAAAGCGATCCCGATTGTCCAAGGCCGCATCACGGTTCCCCTTCATGCCAATGGCTTCGCCGCTGTGAGGCTGATTTCTGCTCCCGTGTCTAGCGCGTCGAGTAAAGAAAGGTCTGCACCAGGTCAGCCTTTCCAGTAACGGCTTCGCGTTCGTGGAACTTCAGCTCCGCTTCGCCGGCAAGCTGCTTCTGTCCGCTCTTGCGATACGCCAAAGTTAACCGGTACCAGCCTTCAGTCTGCGCCGGATCCAGTCTGACGGACTCCAGGAACTGTCCCACCGCCTCGCGCGTCATTCCCATCTCCAGAAACGACTTGCCCAAATCGAGGTGCGCCGGAGCATAATTTGGATTTGCGCGCACACTGGCTTTCAGCAGCGGCAGGGCGGACTCGGCATCATCGTTGCTCAGCTTAAGATGGCCCAGAAGTTGAAGTGGCATAAACCCGTTGGGATGGCGCTGCAGATAACTTCGTAACAGCGTTTCGGCTTCCGGGATCGGTATGGCGGTCGTCTCCGGTGATAGAGTCACGTACATCAAAGCCAGCTCCGAGTCGGGAAATGCACGGGCGGTTTCGAGGAACAAGGATTGAGCCTCGTTGCTTCGATACAGCCCAAGAAGCGCAACCCCGAGCGCGACTCTGAGACGGGCCGATTGCGGGAAGTCATGCACCGCGGGTTGTGCCACCAGACGAGCGGCTTCAAAGTTCAAGTGCGCCAGGAGTTCCGCCGCATAGTCGAACCGGTAGCTTTCATTTGCGGGTTCCATTTCGGCGGCCTTCTGGAAACTCTGAATCGCGTTCAGGTATCCACCGCCGCGTTCGTAGATAGACCCTAACAAATTCTCCAGTTCCGCTGTGTCGTTTCGATCGCGGAGCTGTTCCAGAACTTCTTGAGCGCGGCGGGTGTCGCCGGATTTGTGCAGCGCCAGAGCAAGGTTGAATTGAATTTCCGGCGATTTTGGAAACAGGCGTTCCCCTTGCTCGAAACTATGGACCGCGCCTTCGTTGTCACCGGCTTCGGCTTGCATGGCGCCAATCACCTCCACTGCCTGTCCTTTCACACCCGGTAGTTGTAGAAGCCGGGCGGCAATCACGTCCGCCGCGGGAAAACGGTGTAAACGCAGATTTGCCTGGAGCGCGCCCATGGCTGCCGTTGCATCTTGCGGATGAAGATGCAAAGCCGTTTCGAAAGAATGCAGTCCACTTTCGTATTGCTTCGCGGCTAACTGAACAGAACCTAAATTGGTGAGCGAAGTCACATCGCGCGAATCAAGGGCGAGCGCCGCCTTAAACTGCTGGGTGGCTTCGTCGAATCGTCCCTGTGCGGCCAGGAGATTTCCAAGATCCGTGTGCGGCGCCGGGTCGGAAGGTCGGTCATGTGCCGCTGCCTGAAAGTGCTTCTCCGCTTGTTCCGGGTCCTTTTTGCCAGCGAACACAATTCCAAGCAGCAGTTGAGCATGTCCATCGTCGGGCCTGGATGCAGTTCGTGCTTCGAGGACCGGTTGGGCGTAGGCGAAGTCGCCTGAGTTTATGGCGCGTTCGATCTTGGAATAGTCGAATGCGCCATCAGTTTGAAACCCGGCGAGATCCCCGGCGGCGAATAATGCTGCGACGGCGATATGCGATAGCTTCACCTGGACCTTGCCGGTGCCTATCATATCGTTTGATCCGAACAAATATCAACCACACTCCTATCGCGTCCGTAGCGGCCTTCCGGCTAGTTGAAGAATAAAGTCTTGACGAACATCCGACCGGTATGATAACACCAATAGCAACGCTGAGAGTTGCCAGGACATCGTAGTCTCACCATCGGTCGGCGGGGGAGGCAAGGCATGACGCGCAAGACACTATCAACTTGGGCTCTACTGGCATTGCTGTGGACGCCGGCCATACAGGCACAGCAGGACAAAGGGACGATATCGGGGAATGTCTTCGACCCGAGCGGCGCTTCCGTCGCCGCGGCCAAAGTGGTTCTTCGAAATTCGGGCACGGGCGAGTCTCGCACATCATCAACTGGCACGGCTGGCGAGTTTGTATTCACGCCGTTGAGCGTCGGCACATACGAGGTCACCGTCGAAGCATCCGGATTTGCCAGCGAGGTGAAGAGGAACTTAGAACTCCAGATCCAACAAAATCTGGATCTCAAGTTCAATCTTGTGATAGGCGCCACCAGCCGTGTGATTGAAGTCCAGGATACGACGCCGCCTCTTCAGACGGAGGACTCTTCCCTCGGCCAGGTAGTAGACACCCAGAAAATCGTCGATCTTCCGTTGAACGGCCGCGACATCATGCAACTGATGCAGTTAGTTCCTGGCGCAGTCATCGGTCCCGACGGAAGTACCGCTATCAGCGGCCAACCCACGCAATATCAGTATTACGCCATGGACGGCATCGACAATACCAACTACCAGGGCAACCTGCAATCGGGTCATGCCTGGAATTTGTCCCCCTCACCTGACGCGGTCCAGGAATTCAAAGTGCAGACCAACGACTACTCGGCGGAATTCGGGCAATCGGCGGGAGGTGTGGTGAACGTGATTCTCAAGAGCGGCACGAACAACCTTCACGGGAGTTTGTACGAGTTTCTGAGGAACGATGATTTTGACGCGCGGAACTTCTTTGCTACCGCACACTCGCCATATAAGCAGAATCAGTTTGGTGGAAGCGTCGGTGGACCTGTCGTTATCCCTAAGCTTTTCAATGGCAGAAACCGGCTCTTCTTTTTCGGCGACTACGAAGCTTTTCGATCGGTAAAGGGCACCACCGAAAACGTCTTCCTTCCAGACGCTGCCTATCGCCAGGGGAATTTTCAGAGCTTACTCACTGGACAGACGTTTACCGATCCGTGCACCGGAGGCGTCTATGATACCGGCCAATTGTTTGATCCAAACACCACCAAGCAGGTGACTTGCCTGAACGGCAGCACCGGCTACCAGCGCACTCCCGTGAGCTATAACGGACAGGCGAATGTAATCAATCCGTCCGAGATTGTCGCAGCCGCACGGAACACGGCGGCGCTACTGCCAAATCCGAATAGCGGGCCGAACGCGTATATCTGGAGCCCTAGCCTGACCCGGAATTATCAACGATTCGACATTAAAATCGACCAGCAATGGAGCGATAACGATCACCTGTCTTATCGATTTGCTATGACCCGGACTCCCGAGTATGGCGTGCCGCAGTTCCCGGGCGAAGCCGCCGGGGGCACCTTATCGAAAAACCTTCAATTAGGCGGGGCATTTGGTGAGACACATGTTTTCTCCCCCACCACCGTCAATGAATTCCATGCGGGTTACACGCGCAACTCCTCGACTGTCAGTCTTGAGGACACAAGCCTGGATCCCAGCACTCTCGGTTATGGCGGGATCAATTATCAACCGGGACTACTGGGTGGATTGCCTTCGCTAAACTTCTCCGATGTGGGTAGCTTCGGCGCTTCCTCCTGGGCGCCGTCTATCTACAAAGGACGCAGCACCCAGATCGTCGATACCATGAGCCTGGTTCGCGGAACACACACCTTTAAGATCGGCGGATCTTACAATAACTACGGTTGGGTTCAGTATCAGCCGCAAGGCTCCGCAGTCGGCAGTTATGGCTTCAGCGGCATCCTGACGGCCGACCTGAATGCTTCCACCGTGAATGGCGCCGCAGCCGCAGGCTCTGGATGGGCACAGTTCCTGTTCGGCATTCCGGATAGTAATTCAATGGGGAGCAGCATCGAGGCTGACAACGTCAGGCAGACGGGGGCGCTATTCATTCAGGATGACTGGAAGGTAACTCCTAAGTTCACGGTTAACCTGGGACTAAGATGGGAATTTGGCAGCACGCTCGGGGAGGGACACAATCAAGTTACTAACTTCGATCCAACCAACGGCGATATTCAGATTCCCGTGTCTCGAAAGAATGAAGCTCCTTATCCGCCTGCCGGTCTGCCGGTCGAGTATGAAAACAGCAACACTCTTTTTCGAAATTCGCTGTTGAATTTCGGTCCTCGCGTCGGAATCGCTTACCAATTAGGCTCCCGCACGGTAATCCGCTCAGGATTTGGTATTTTCGATCTCTATCCATATCCGCCAGGGACGGCTTCCGGACCATTGAATCTGCCGTGGGCAAACTCGGTAAATGAAACCAGTCCGCAGACCGGACCGATCGATCCAGTGACGCATCAGGCAGTCAGCTCAGTCACGAATATCACAACTGGTTTCCCGGCCGGCTACCTCACTCAGGTATTGGCTCCGCCAACCCTTTACGCTTACGATACAAGACCGCTCTATCCATACACGCTCGGCTGGAACTTCGCGGTGCAGCAGGCTTTGGGATGGGGTGCGGTGCTTGAAGTCGCTTATTCAGGAGATTCGGCCGTCCACTTACTGACTGGCATTGACCTGAATCAGCCGCTGCCAACCGCGGACTCGAACAGTCCTACTCAGTCGAGGAGACCTTATCCGCTGTACGGGCCGATCGCGCTCGAACAGACGGCCGGGCATTCCACTTATGATTCCCTTCAGGCCAAGTTGGAGAAGCGGTATTCGAATGGCCTTACATTCCTGAGTTCCTTCACCTGGGGGCATTCGATCGATGACGCGCCGCTATGTTTTGCGCTCGGGAACGATGGCGGGCATGGGGATTGCCTTCGCAACTCGCGGGACCGGGCACTCGACCGCGCAAACTCTTCGTTCGATATCCGGCTTCGCTGGGCTTCCAATTTTGTCTACGACCTGCCTTTCGGGCGTGGCCAGCGTTTTGGATCCCACTTGAATCCCATAGTTAGCGCAATGCTCGGCAACTGGCGTTTGGGGGGTATCTTCACTTACCAGAGCGGATTTTACTTTACTCCCGAAAGCGACTATGATCCGGCCAATTCTCCCCAGGCTTACGGAAGCGCTCGTGCGGACGTGGTCGGGAATCCTTATGATTTCAGCTATGGCCAGGCCGCCCAAACCGCCAATGGTTGTCCCGTCGGACACCAATCCGTGGAGTGCTGGTTCAATCCCGCGGCATTCACAGTGGCGGCGCCCGGCCAGTACGGCAACGCTGGCCGCAACAGTCTCATCGGGCCAAGTTTAATCGAGGTGGATGCGTCACTGTTCAAGATTTTTCCGATCAGCGACAAGCAGCGCTTCGAGTTTCGGGCGGAGTTCTTTAATCTGCCGAACCGGGCCAATTTCTCCACGCCGCAGAACTTCGTCGATGGCGGCCGATTCAGCACCATCACCAGCACGATCAATGACCCGCGCGACATTCAACTCGCACTCAAGTTTCTGTTCTAAGAGCGGTTACTTCGATTGTTCAAGACTGACGCGATGCTCCCGTAGGAACGAATCCGAGATTTGGATTCCGAGACCGGGGCGTTCCGGCGGGAGAAAATAAGCCCGGCTATCATGCCAGCTTCCGAATAGCTCGCCGCAAACGGCGGGATCGGTATCGCCTTCCTCCAGAATCAAGAAGCTCGAGGAAGATGCGGCCAGATGAAGGTGAGCCGCCAGGCAGATCGGTCCATTCGAATTGTGGGGAGCAAATGGAATGAAGTGGCTCTCCGCCATGGCAGTCACCTTGCGGAATTCAGTGATGCCGCCAATATGGGAAGCATCCGGTTGAAACACCCGAATCGCCTGCCGTTCGAAATACTCCTGCGCTTCCAGACGAGAAGTAAGCCGCTCGCCGGCTGCGACAGGAATGCTGGTCTGTTTTTGGACTTCAAGCATGGCCTGAACATTTCCCTGCGGCACTGGCTCTTCAATCCAAAATGGATCGTACGGCTCGAGTAACTTAGTAATTCGGCCGGCCATTCCGGCATTGAACTTGGCATGCGCCTCCACGCAGATATCGAACTCGGGTCCACCCTCGCGAATTCCGCGTATTAGTTCCGCCACTTCGTGAATGGTTCTTGTCGTTGCTTCCAGGTTCAAATTGAAATCGTAGGGTTCAAAGAACGGATCGAACTTGCCCGCGGTTGCGCCTTCGCCGATTAATTCGCGCGTTCGTTTGGCGTAAGCTTCAGCGGTTCGAGGAATGTTGCCCCAACGATAGCTGGTATAGATTCTGATCTTGTCGTTTACCTTGCCGCCCAGAAGCTTGTAGACGGGAACGCCGAGTTGCTGACCGACGATATCCCACAGTGCGATATCAATTGCTGAAATGGCTGATTGGACGTGGCTGCCGTGCATCTCGGTCCGTGTCCGATAAAGCGTGTTCCAGATTTTTTCGATGTCCCAGGCACTCTGGCCCAGCACCAGAGGTTTGAGCATTTCGATCTCGGTTGCCACTGTCGCAACCTTCGGCCAGTTGGTCCCTTCTCCCCAGCCGACCAGACCCGTGTCCGTTTCGATGCGGCACATCAAATAGTCCTGTGGATATAAAGTCAGGTCTTCGTTTCTTGCATTAAGCCGGAGGACGATGGGTTCGATTCGAGCAATTCGAAGCGCGCCAGTCGCCCTGCCATCCTTACTGAATGCGATCGATTCCGCTAACGTGCCGAAAGCTAGTTGGTGAAGGAATTCACGTCTGTTCGTCACAATCCCAACCCTCTCTTCAAACGCGATCATACCAGTATCAGCACGAGATTATGCAGGAAACACATGCCTCGAGAAAGGTTGGCATAGATGCCAGTGCCAGTAGTATGATAGGACGGACATGAACCAGTTGCGACGATCCCGCAGCCCGTTTCGGCGCCGTTCCAGCCGGCTGGCGGCCGTCGTTTTGTTTGCGCTTGCAGAATCCTTTTCAGCTGGCGCGGCAGAGCCAGCCTTCGTACAGGTGAAGCCGGTCGAGATCCAAACCCCCATCGTAAATCCGTATGTAGGTTGGGGGATCTGGGCAGGTCCACGCGACTGGGAGTTCAAGAACTACAACCTTGCGGACAACACCACTGCTTACCCGGATGATGCGCCGCTTTTTAGCTGGGTCATGGTGGATTGGAACTGGTCCGACCTCGAAAAAGCCGAGGGCCATTACACTTGGGAAGACATCGACAAGGTATTTAAATACTGGTCGTCGCGCAATAAGCAACTGGTTGTTCGGCTATGGGTCACGGACGATGCCGGCTGGAATGGAGATCCCGGAACCAATCCGATTCCAGACTGGCTGTGGGCGGACGGATTGCGC
>CBAAAA010000097.1:0-12259 GCA_964658695.1 uncultured Solirubrobacteraceae bacterium
CAGAAGCTGCCGCTGCCCAGACCGCCATTGCTCAATTAAACGGCGCTGAACTTCACGGCCGCACTCTCAATGTGAACGAAGCCCGCCCCAAGACGACGGGCGGCGGTGGCGGGGGTTACGGTGGCGCCAGGCGCTCGGACTCCGGCTCCGGCTCCAGTCGCGGACGAGGATCACGCTGGTAATTACACCTCCATCTTAGTTTTAGACGGGCCGCCCAAGTCTGAGTCTTCCAAGACCAGACCGGCGGCCCTTTCATTTCGAAAAGGAAGCTAGCCATGCCCGGTAGAGGCCCACAAACATTCAAAAAACGTCAAAAAGAACAACAACGAAAAGAAAAACAGCAGGAAAAAATGGCAAAACGCTTGGCGCGTAAAGATGGCACCGCACCACCATCCGTATCGGACGAAGAAGACAGCCATCTCTATCCGGCGCAGGATCCGGATACTGAAACGACGCCCGAATCGAATGTGGACCCCCGTTAGCCGGCCCACATACTTTCTCCCGACTGCTTTCAAGTACCTGGTTGATTGAATATATAATGGGCGGCTAATGGCTTTTCACCATTCCGCCCTCAAGCTTGCCGTCCTGATGTTAGCCGGCGTTGCTGCTTACGCTGAGGACTCCGGCTTTAAGCTGTTTAACGCTTACTATGCGCAGTGGACGGTCTATAACGGCTACACCATTAAGACCCTCGATACCAGTGGCACGGCCAAACGTCTCAACATACTGAGTTACGCGTTCGTCAACATCGGAACCAATGCATCGGGGCAGTACGAATGCACCTCCTTCGACTCCTGGGCTGACAACGGCACCGGCGCCGGAGCGACCGCGAACACCAGCCTGGATGGCAAAGGACTTCCCTCGAACGGACTGACGGGCAATTTCGGCCAGCTGCTGCTCTTGAAACAGAAATACCCGTGGTTGAAGATTGTTGCCACCATCGGCGGCGCCAGTCTTCCTCCGCAGGCCTTCTCCGCGATGGCGGCAACCGAAGCCAGTCGCAAGCACTTCGTTTCTTCTTGCATCGCTGACTACATCCAGGGACACTTCACCGGCGCGTTCGGCCAGACACCCAACCAATGGGAAACCGGCGTCGCCGTACAGGGTCCTCCCGGCCCCGCGGTCCCGGACACTCCAGGTCTGTTCGACGGCCTCGAGATCGATTGGGAATATCCGCTCGGGTCTGACACGGCCAACTTCACGGCCCTGATGAAGGAGTTCCGTACGCAGATGAATGCCCTGCATAAAGGCACTTATCTGCTGAGCTTCGATGCTCCGGCCGGCGCTTGGGCGTTTCAGTACATCGATTTGCCCGCCGTCGCCAGTTACTGCACTCACATCGATCTGATGACTTACGATTACGCCGGGCCGTGGCAGAACGAGACCGGCTTTGTCGCTCCGCTCTATCAAACCAAGTACGATCCGGATCCGACTCTCAACGTGGCCTGGACGGTGGACGCTTATCTGCAGGCGGGCGTGCCGGCGTCGAAGATTCTGCTCGGGGTACCGTTCTATGGATACGGCTGGACCGTTGACAGCAGTGCTCCTCCTGGGCAGAAAGGTCAGTTCGTGGAAGGAACGCCGCTCGCCACCAGCACCCAGTCGTTCGCCTATATCAAGACCACTGCGGAACCGTTGATGCAGTTGTTCCACGACAACGTCCAGAATGACGGTAAGACCCCCACTCCTTGGCTGTTCGACGCCACTACTTACTGGACCTTCGATGACCCGCAATCCATCGGTCAGAAGATGGAATTCGTCCGCAGCAAGAATCTGGGCGGCGCGTTTGCCTGGGAAGCAAGTTCCGATATGGCTGACGGCGACCTCGCCAAAGCAGTCTTCGCCGGATTACACGGTCTGCCGATTTACTAATTTAACTACTTTGACGCCGCGAGAATTGTATCCAGCCGGTCTGGCGCGCTACCGACGCGCTCCAGTTTCGGATACCGCAAGCCGCCGTGGTAGTCCACGTCGATCGTCTCAAACTGATCGCCGCGCTTCAGCAGAAACTTCAAGGGCGTCTGACTCTTCTTCGCGTCTGTAACAGCTGTCCGCAACGCATCGAGCTTGAACGCCGTCCCATTGATAGCAGTGATCTGCATGTCTGGAGTAATCCCCGCCTTGAACGCCGGGCTGTCCCACCACACATTCTCCAGCGTTCCATCGGCCTTCACGCTGAATCCGACCGAGGTTGAAAAACTGACCGCGGCGTCTGGCCGTTCTTCGTGCTTCATCCATTCCGGCTGCATCTCGCTATATACGAGCCGGTAGCCTCCGCGAGTAATCCCGTCTTCCGGTGGATGCGGCGCTACTTCATAGACTCGAGTTCTCAGAAAGCTTGCCCAGTCGTAAGGCTGTATAGTATTCAGCGCGGCGACTAAATCATTTAACGTGTAAGTTTGAGTAACATAGCTGCCGTTGTTGATCCCGTAAAAAAGCTTGGCGAAATCGTCCAAAGACTTCTTATCCCCGCTTAATTCCCTGATCTTTGTGTCGGCATCCAGCCAGATAAGCATGCCTTCTGTGTAATAGTCTTCCGGTCTCTGCCAACTGACCCAACTTACTGCGCGTCTTTGTGACGCAGTCGGCTGATTGGTAGTGTCCACTAAGGGACGCCACTCTCTTCCTGGGCTGATCTCGAAGTTCGCGGCAACTCTGGCTATCAGATCTCGTGTCTGGTCGGCTGTCCGCAGCCCCGACCGCGTAGTCAGCACGTATCCAAAATACTGCGTCATCCCTTCATACACCCAAAGCAGATCATCCTGCATGGGAACGTTGAAGTTAGGCGTCCACAGGTCAGCCGGCCGCCGGAACTTACCATCCCACGAATGCGTATACTCGTGCGCCAGCAAATCCCGGCCGGCGATCCCAGCCGCCCAGTCGGTGAAGTAGTTAGCCTTGGTGCCGTCCTCGCTCGATTGGTGATGCTCCAGCCCAACACCGCCCACCGTATCGCTCAGCAGGAATAGAAAATCGTAGTGGTCATAGTGGCGCGATGCATATAACTTTTGTGCCTCCTTCACCATATTGCGATGCAGTTGCAGTTCTTCCGGAGTAATCGCAAGATTCGCCGGTGAATCGCCAAATATATCCAAGAACACTGGATTATCCGGCCCCGTCGAGAGATCTACCCGTTTGAAATTCGCCCCGGCGTACAGTGGCGAGTCCACTAATGCGTTGAACGGCGTGTCCTTGAAGTGAACCTCGTTCCCGCTCTTCGAACTAACTTCCAGTGCGGAAGCAAACTGCCACCCCTGGGGCAGCTTGATGCTGGGTGAAAACGTGATCTGCCGCGCAAAATAACCGGCCGGGTACAGCACCACCGTGTTCCATGCCAGGTCCGCAATCCTCGACGAGAGGGAAATGCGCCCCTCCGCAGCCCGCAAGGGAGCGAGATATTCGAAGCCGACGTCCACCGTCTTGACATCCGCCGGGACATTGACATGAAATGCGAAGACATTCACGCGGTCTCGCACCCAATCGACCCTCTTGCCATTGGCAGTAACAACCAGTCCCGCCACCTTCGAGATCGGCCCAGTTGGTGAGTGATTTCCAGGAATCCATTCGGGATATAACAATGTGAGCTCTCCCGATTGCACCGGGACTGTCTCATGAACATTTACAATTCGCCGTTGAATATCCGTCAGATCTACCGACAGTTGGATGGTTCCCGGGTAAGGTTGATCGCGCGGCGCAACGATCGGCGGCGGAAGCGGTGCGGGCTCCGGCTGCCGGATCGCTTGTGCGAACATCGGCGTCGAGAAACTGAACAGGACTGCAGCGCGAACAGCGAACTTATACCAGGGCAAATCGTTTGAAGTGGAGACCATTCCTGAAGCGAGTGTACCCTGCCTTCGAAGCAACGCCGGGACACTTATGTATTGACAGGAGCGATGGGACAGTGATCAAATCTCTACAACCACTCTCTGTTCGATTGGATGCACGGCAGATGTTCGCGCAATGCCCAGCAGCATAGCCGCGGCGTTCAGGATCGGCACTGTCGGACCGCTCTCTGCTTATTCGGTTTTCGAAACGTCAATAGCTGAGGTGGTTCATGCGCCGGATATTACTGGTGATCTTTGCGTGCTTTCTAATTGGCGATGCTGCCACGGGTCAAACATTCCGCGGCGGCATCAACGGTACAGTCACCGACACAACCGGCGCAGTCATTGCGGAAGCGGCTATTAAGGTCACCAACGGAGGCACGGGTCTCGTTTATTCCACGCTCTCCTCATCGGCGGGAGCTTTCTCACTCCAGGATCTGCCCATCGGGAATTACACCGTTGAGATCGCCAGAGCAGGCTTCCAGAATCTCCGTGTCGATGCGGTGCGCGTGTCTGCCGGACAAGTCTATAACCTCCCCGCAAAACTCAACGTTGCCCAGCAGACGACAACAGTAGAAGTGTCTGCCGCCAGCGCCGAGGTGGAGACCTCAAGCACTACCCTCACCACCGATGTGCCCTCCCGCACCGTCCAGGATCTCCCGTTGAATGGCCGTGACTTCACTCAGATGATTGCTCTCTCGCCCGGCTTTGCCGGCTACGCAGGCGGAGCCAACGGTTCCGTCAATGGTGCGCGTGCCAATCAGATGAATTGGCAGATTGAAGGCACAGATAACAACGATCAGTGGTGGAACATCATGGCCGTCAACCAGGGCGGGGTGCAAAGTATCGCCGGCACTGTCATGCCGCTCGACGCCGTTGAGGAGTTCTCTTTACAAACACAGGCGGGGCCGGAATCGGGACGCAATCCCGGAGGCAGCATAAACCTCGTCATCAAGTCGGGTACCAATCAGGTGCACGGCACAGCGTACTACTACAACCGCAATGAAGCTCTCGCGGCGCAGTCCTACTTTGCGCCACAAGGTTCCCCGAAAAACAAAATGCGGAACCAGCAGTACGGCTTCTCCCTCGGCGGCCCCATCATCAAAGACAAGACATTTTTCTTCGCCACCTACGAACGCCAGCAGTTTCTGATTGGTAACCAGGCACTCTCAACGGAACCCTCCACTGGCTATCAACAATCCGCGATGACTCTGATGCAACAGTACGGAGTCCCGGTCAACCCGCTCTCCCTCAAACTTTTGAATGCTTTGTGGCCGTCCAGTGCCTTGCAGGGTGCTGGTTCCCCAAACAACTACTTCAACCCGAATCCGGAAAACGGCTTCAGCAACAACGGACTCGTCAAGATCGATCACAGCTTCAATGACGCTAATCGCCTCTCCTTTCGAGCCTTCGTCGGACAGGGAACCCAGACCGCTCCCATCGGCTCACACATCCTCGACTATTACCAGGTCGCACCGCTTCACGTACAGAATTACTCGCTTATCTACAACCAGACTCTCTCACCCCGCTTCACGAATCAAATACTCTTCGGCGTCAGCTACTTCAACCAGGTCTTCTCGGACTTGAATAACAGCTTCAACCCGACTGCCCTCGGCCTGAACACCGGCGTGACTGCCGCCAGCCTCTCCGGCGCTCCCTTCATCAACATCAGTGGCTTCGACACCATCGGTCTGACCCCGAACTCCGGCCGCAACGATGTCACCGGACATCTGAATGACGCCGCGTCCTTTGTCACGGGCAAACACCAGTATCGTTTTGGCGGTGAGGTGCGCCAGGCCCGGATTGACTCCTTCTACAACACTGGCGCGCGCGGTGCGTTCTTTTTCAACGGTGCGCAAGGCCCCTGGAGCAGTCTGCTGAACGTCCCCGGTTACGATACCAACATCGCATCGCTGGCCGATTTTCTGGCCGGCTACGTCTATCAGTCCACCATCGTCCGCGGGAACCAGGAGCGCAAAGTCACCATGAACAGCTTCGATCTGTTTGCGCAGGATACCTGGCAGATCTCGCAAAAATTGACGCTCAATTACGGCCTGCGTTACGACTATGAAGGTCCGATTCACGACGGCAAAGACGACCTCTCCGTCTTCGATCCGGCCAAGGGCGGTCTTGTTACTGTAGGCAAACAGATCGGCAGTCTGTATCCGGCCTACTCGAAAGCATTCAGTCCCCGTTTGGGATTTGCCTATCAGCCCACATCCGATGGAGGCTTGGTGGTTCGCGGTGGTTTTGGCATTTACTTCGATACTCCGGCAATTGTTCCCTTCCTCGATAATTCGTCCAGCCTGGCAACTCCCTCGGTCGCGAATAATGGTCCGCTGGGAGTGGAAGGCAACCCGGCAGGGTCGCAGCCCGTCTTCACCCTGCAGCAGAACGCTTACACGCTCGTCAACGGCAACCCGATATTTCCCGGCGGCAACCTTTCTCTTGCCGGCAACAACGTTGTCAATCTCTTCTCGGTAAGTCAGAATTTCCGGCCTGCTTACACCATGAGTTACAACTTGAACGTCCAGAAAAGCCTTGGTAAAAAGGTGATTGTTCAAGTCGGTTATGTGGGATCGCAGGCACGCCGCTTGTTGATCCTTTCCGATATCAATCAGGCCGCTCTCGGCAGCGGTTTCGTTAATACCACCAACCCCGCGGGCTTTTCCTACCAGCAGACCACCCGGCCTTACTTTTCGCAGTACCCCAACTACGGAGTGATCGATGAGATCC
Organism: uncultured Solirubrobacteraceae bacterium; assembly: GCA_964658695.1. Taxonomy (GTDB): domain Bacteria; phylum Acidobacteriota; class Terriglobia; order Bryobacterales; family Bryobacteraceae; genus Bog-105. The sequence continues at coordinate 6,561 of CBAAAA010000097.1, forward strand.
AAAGCACCGGCACATCAAACTACAACGGTCTGCAGACCTCTCTGCGCACCTCCAGTTGGCACGGCCTGATCTCCCAATTTAACTTCACCTGGAGCCATAGCTTGGATGAAGTCACACAGTATGTGGGCGCTTTACCCCAGGACAGCACTAACCTGAAGGGCAACTACGGTAACTCCGATTACGACATCCCGCTCTTATTCACAGCCTATGTCATCTACGACGTACCCGGCTCGAGATTCGGGCCGAAGTGGCTGACCCACGGTTGGGAGGTCAACGCCAATCTCTCCTTCCGCAACGGCCTGCCCTTTAACGTATACGCATCTTCGGACACCAGCGGAACGGGCGAGAACACAACTCGCGGTGACCAGATTGGCCCGGCCTATCAGGGGGTGAAACAATCCTTGAGTGATCATCAGCCGGTGCAATGGGTGAACCCGGCGTCCTTCGTAAATCCAGCCAACGGCAACTTCGGCGCCATCGGCCGAAATGTCCTCCGCGGCCCCGATTACGGAGATGTTGATCTGTCAGTCCTAAAGAATATACCGATCAAAGAAAGACTCCACGCCCAGCTCCGTATCGAAATGTTCAACTTATTCAATAAAGTGAATCTGGCACTCCCGAGTGGTTACATCGGAGGTGGATTCGGTCAGAGCAGCGATACTATTGGCGACTCGAATGGCTCTCCCGGTATCGGTCCTGGTGAACCATTCAACACGCAGATCGCTCTTAAATTTATCTTCTAGGCATACATGATCAAGAACGCTTTGCTTCTCTCCGCCCTGCTCTCGCTCTCGGCGTCCGATCCCGCGCGCGCTCAAACCGGATCGGTCGTTCATTACGACCTCAAAATGAATGAGCTCAAGACCGTCTATGGCCCTCTGCCTCCCGTGATGCATGTCAAGCCGGGAGACACCATCGACACCACCACGGTCGATGCTGATGGCAAAGCGGCGGAAGCGGCCGGATTCAAGGTTGCTGGCCCGAACCCATTGACCGGGCCTTTTTACATTGATGGCGCCGAACCGGGCGACATTCTCAAAGTGAAGTTCCTCGCCATCGACGTGAATGCTAAAGAAGGATTCGGCAGCGCCGGCCCCGGCTTTGGAGCTCTGAATAGCAGTAAGTACACGCCTGTGATCGGCGGCCCCATCCCGAAGCTCGAATGGACTTACCCCATAGACAAGGCTGCGAATGTGGCGACGTTCCACGCCAAAGACTCTGAATTCACTGTCAAGATACCCCTGCATCCGTTTCTTGGCTGCGTGGGTGTCGCACCCGCTGATGGGGAGAGCCGCAGCTCAATCGTTCCCGCGGAGTTTGGCGGCAACATGGACGCGCCTGAGGCAAGTGTCGGAAACACTCTTTATCTGCCTGTAAACGTTGCGGGTGCACTGCTCTCTTTCGGCGATGGCCACGCTGCCATGGGCGATGGCGAAATCGATGGAACCGCCGTCGAAATCTCAATGAAGGTTCGGATGCAAGTCGATCTCGTTAAACAAAAGAAAATCGAATGGCCGCGCTTCGAAAATGAGAATTACATCATGGCGGTCGGAGTCTATCGTCCTTTGGACGATGCTTTAAGAATCTCGTTCACTGAACTCATCCACTGGATTCACGAAAGCTATGGCCTCTCCGAAATGGATGCCTATGAGTTACTCTCGAAAGTAGGTGAAATCCACCTGGATGAGATGGTCGATCCAAACTACGTCGTCGTTGCAAAAATTAACAAGAAGTTTCTCCCTAATCCTCGTTGAGACTCCACAGTTGCAACCTGGGTTATGCTTGACCAGACGATCCGCGCTCTTGCTCTCCACCGCTTCTTGCCTGCTGAAGCCGGGCCCTGCGTCGGCATCCGATACCGCGAAGTTCTGGGACAAAAAAGATCCTTCCGCCTGGACCACGGAGGAGATCTCCCAGCTCACCAATAACTCACCCTGGGCCGTCTCGGTCACCGCCGAAGTGAAGAGCAACGATTCCAACATGGCGGGCAGCGTTCCTGCTGTGGGCGGTCGCGGAGGACGTCGCGGCGTAAGCACCGCCGGTACTGCCCCTCAGACCTTGCCGAAGATGCAAGCCGTAATCCGTTGGGCCAGCGCTGAACCGATTCGTCAAGCTCTTCATCTCAAATTCCCCGCTTCGCTAACCGGGCATTACGTCGTGAGCGTCTCCGGTCTGCCCATGATTTCCGGCCAGGACGCCGCGGAAGAAGCCGATGCCTTTGCCAGCTTAAAGGAGCAGACATCCCTCGAGGTAAAACGGGGAGAAGCAGTGCAACCTGGCGTCGCTTTTCAGGATCCCGAAGACACCTCCACCATCTACTTCGGATTTTTGCCTGCTCTGGTGCCGGTGATGGACGCTAAAACCGCCATCTTTGAAACCAATACTGGTCCACTTGCCGCCAAAGCGAAGTTCAATCTGACAAAGATGAAGTACCATGGCGAACTAGCCGTGTAAGAACGCCAGCAGCGGACTTACAATCTGTTCTTCACACTCTTCAACGGTGCATAAGTCGGTGCGGCACTCGACATCCGGCGACTCAGGCGTCTCGTAAGAGTCGTCGATACCTGTGAAATTCGGCAGTTCCCCGCTCCGGGCCCGCTTATAGAGACCCTTTGGATCGCGCTGCTCACAGACTGCCAGAGGCGCGTTCACAAACACTTCGAAGTAACACCGCGCCTGTTCCCGCAGTTCCCTTCTCATTGAACGGTAGGGCGCAATCGCCGACACCAGTGCTATCACCCCGTGTCGCGCCAGAAGATTCGCGACAAAACCGATCCGCCTGATGTTCTCCTCGCGATCTTCCCGGCTGAAGCCAAGGTCCCTGCACAGACTTCGCCGGACCAGATCCCCATCCAGCAGCTCGACGCGATAGCCATTCGCCAGAAGGCGTTCGCGCAAACCTCCCGCCAGGGTACTTTTCCCGGCTCCGCTCAGCCCGGTAAACCAAACCACACAGCCTTTTTCTCGCTCATTATCCAACTACATATAGTAAGCTCTCGCCGGCTTATCCCTCCGCCGTCCGCATGACTCTCGCAATCGCAGCCGCCATTCGCTCCCACTTCGATTGCTCGACCAGCAGCTGCTTTCTGCCTCGGGCAGTCAATTTGTAGAAGCGAGCACGCCTGTTGGTTGACGAAATCTCCCATTTGGCACTCACGAGAGCGCTCTTTTCCAGGCGATGCAAAGCCGGATACAAGGACCCGTGATCGACGTCCAGCACATCCTCCGAAGTCCGTTCAATCGCTTTTGCTATCTCATATCCGTTGGCGGGTCCACTGAGCAGCGTCTGCATCACCATCATGTCCAGCGTGCCTTGCAGTAATTCGAGCTTCGTCTCCTGAGTCTTTACCAATCGCACCTCAATCCAGAATCATAACAAAATCCGGAGACTAGGCAAGCGACAGGTAGATCAACTACTATCTGTCCGCTTGTGAATCCAGGTGGTCCCAATTTCGCGCACTAGAAACTATAGAAAGTTCATCCGGCCCCTTTATTTGTTGGATCCAGGAGCTTACTCGGAACGTATCTTTTCTGGACAGTAGATTGCAAGCTCCAGCGACGAGGGGTTTGTGCGAATCTCAGGCAGAAGATCTTTCCTTTGGACAATAGCTGCTTCCGGAGCAGTTGCAACGGCCGCCGCGCCGAAGCAAGCCGAAACTGTTTACCGCTTCTTCACTCCGGAGTGCGAGGGGCGGATGAGCGTCCGATTTTACGACCGGTATTCGAGCCATGGTTTCTGGTTCGACGATCGCCTCTCGGACCATAACTTCTGCCTCTCTGCCACGGGGAAGGAAGGCCTCAACTGTCTCCCGAAGTTTTCTGGTTCTATCGCCATCGCGGTCTATCATTTCCGTCCTCGTCCGCCCGCTTCGAAGTTCGTGAAAGTTCGGGAACGTGTGCGCACGATCGACCAGGACGGCCGCATGAGCCCGCGCGCCCCGTTCGAAGGAACTCTCCCTCTGCAGCGCCAAACGGCGAGTGACATCCAGGCCTTCGGCTTCAACGCGGATGAGCCGCCACATCAAACCCTCACCGCAAGGGAACTCGACCCCTGGTGTCTTTTGCGCCAGGATCTATACCTCGATGATCAGAGTTCCCCCTTTTTGATCGTTCACTGGAAACATACTTTGAACGCCATCACCCTGTTGGACGTTATACCTGGAGATCAAACCCAAATTTCCAGGGGATAAAAGTTCCCCAGTCAGCATGCCAAGTTACACTTTTGCGCTGCTTCATCGGCTTCTGCTTCGTGTCCGCCGTACCCGAACGAATATCGATCTTCAGGACGAGTTGCAAACTCACCTCGACATGGCGGCTCAGGACAACTGTGACTCTGGCATGTCGGCGGAAGAGGCACACCGCCGCGCCCGCCTGAAACTCGGTTCCACTCTCGCCGTTGCCGAACGGGTCACCGATGCGGAGTTCATGACCATCGCCGAAGCCTTCTGGCACGACTTGATCCGGGGTTGTCGCTCAGTCAAAAAAACGCCGCTGTTTTCGACCCTTGCGATTCTCACTCTCGCCCTCGGAATCGGCGCAAACACGGCAATCTTCAGCCTTCTCTATGGGTTGTTCCTGCGCAGTTTGCCAGTGCATCATCCCAACGAACTTGCGACGATTTTCATATCCGCCGAACGATCCAACGACGAGTTCCAGTCGCAGATTCCGTTCCGCCTGCTGGAGCCGTATCGGGTTCGCCAGCACTCGCTCACCGACCTTTCTCTTTGGGACTCCGAGAGCGTCAGCATGACCGACGGTCGCGGCTCTCTGCGTCTCTATAACGCCACACTCCTGAGCGGCAACGCATTTCAGGTTCTGGACCTCAAACTTCATCTCGGCCGGCCCATTCTCCCCTTTGATGATACGCGCGGTGGCCCTTCCGGGGGCTGGCCCGTGGTCCTCGGCTACAACCTGTGGCGTGGCCGCTTCGCCGCTGACCCAAACATCCTCGGTAAGCGCCTTGAGCTTTCGGGAGCAAGCGCCATCGTCGTAGGCGTTGCTCCCCGAGGGTTCACTGGCGTCTTTCCCGGCATGGAGATGGATCTTTATCTTCCCCTGAACTTCGTCGCCGTCATCGCGGGAAGACAATTCGACCTCTATGATTCATCCCATTTCGTCTGGTTTTCCGCCATTGGCCGATTGCGGCCAGGAGTTACTCTCCAGGCCGCTAACCACGAAGCCGCGCTCCTTCGCAAGGACCTGTTTCGAATCGTGATTCCTCCGGAACTCCAGAATCTGCCCGAGATTCAGAAAGCAAAGTTTCGTTTGCGCTCCGCACGTAGCGGTCTTCATCCGGAGTTCTACGGCCAGTATTCCAAGCCGCTGGTGATCCTGCAAGGGCTGGTAATTGTAGTCCTCGTTCTCTGTTGCGTGAACGTTGGAGGGCTCATGATGGCGAGAGTCTACGTACGGCAGCGCGAATTCGCGGTGCGCAGCGCTATCGGCGCCGGGCGGCTGCGTCTGGCTCGTCAGTACATCACTGAAAGCCTCGTCATCGCCACGGCGGGTGCGATCCTCGGCGGCATCACCGCATGGTTTGTAAGTCCTGTTCTACTCTCGTTCCTCAGAGATCCAACCATGTTTGAACCAGTGTCCGTCCATCCCGACAGTATGGTCTTTTGGATCACTGCCTTGTCCGCCATTCTCACCACCCTCTTCTTTGGAACGTTTCCAGCCCTGCGCGCCAGCCGCTCCGATCC